>JASMTL010000048.1:0-3613 GCA_041694315.1 Methanosarcinaceae archaeon
GTCCACCATGGTGAGTGTACCGTTTATAATAGGTGGGAAGGAAAGCACCTGATTATCAGCATCAAGTATACGGGGATATTTTGAATAGCCTTCAAGAAGATGGGCAAAACGTGTGCCCTTTGGATGTCTTTCAAGAATATCTTCCAGGCTCATGGGTTCGATGAAATCGAGGGGAACAAATTCCACTGATGGGTCCGCACCGATATACCTGAAAGGTGGTTTGATCCTCGAAAGGTCATGAACCCCTATTGATACTTTCTTACGGTCTCTCCCCAACCCCCAGTGCAGGGATTCCTGCAGGTCCATCAGGGATTTTATTGGGGATTCAGTGAATTTGACTCCGCGGACAATCGCACAAGCAAGCACAGGACGGATATTCTTTATATCGTCGTCCAGAGAGATTTCAACATCTGAATTGTTAATATCATATTTTACAGGCCCAGTTTCGATATCCATAAATCCCCGCATTGCTCTGGAAACACCTTCGACACTATATAGGTCGGGACGGTCAGGAAAGAATTCGATATCAATGGATTTCTCTTGAAGACTTTCGATATCTGCTCCGATCATGGTAATCCTGTCTATTATGCTATCCCGGTCTGTACATGTTAGTTTCTCAAGTTCTTAATAATCCATTGTTATATTGGGCATGGGGATCTTCCGTAAAGTTGGTCTGTATGCTTGGAAAGTAACGGGCATCTAAGATTTAATGTTTTTCATGGATAGGCACAAGGAGAATATTATCCATAACTATAATAATGATTATAATATTATTACTGATATATATGTACGCTGCATATAGGCTCATAATACCCATAAATAATAATTGATTTCCGGTGACAAAATGAGTGATGAAGATTCCGTAAAAAGGGGTATGGATTATTCAGGCAAGGGAGATAATTCAAAGAACAATAAAAGCTCATCCACTGGCAAGCGAGAAGGACCGGGAGTAATAGAACCAAAACTTTTCAAACCCGGCTCCTTCCGTAAAAAAGAAAAAACTTCTCAAAAAGATACCTTGTTTGTTAAAGAAAAAAAGGATGAAATTATTTTCTCACCTTCCAAAGGTGAAAAAATCATAAGTAGAGAAAATCCATCTGCAAACGAAAATAATGAAGAGCAAAGAATACTATCAGGTGGAGAATCAAATACTTCCGATTCTAAAGAGGATTTGCCAAATATATTCACTCCACATCCAGAAAACGAAACTGCTGACAAAAATATTGATGAGGTACAGAAAAAAACAAATGAAGCCCTTGACACAGAAGACCTAAATGACAACGATATGATGAAAACGTCTTTATCTCAAACTCCTACTGCCACTGATAATACGGAAAATTTACAAGAGGATGAACCAAAAGGAGAAAATAAAGAATCAGGCGAAGAGACTGATTCACAAACTAAAATAAAGACAAGTTTTAAAAATATTAATTTCATCCAGAAAATACGTAATCTCCTCGAAAGAGAAATCGAACCAATAGAACAGTATGACCCTGCTATCCATGGCCCCATTACATATTTTGAAGGGATAGCAAATTATGAAGAAATTGAGAGATATTGGCTTGATGAGCCATTTTGTTTTGTAGTCATTCTTTATAATGAACTCCTCAATGATTATCTGTACCAGATAGTAGAGCCAAAATTGGATGAATTTGAAGAAGTCTTCCTGACAGAGATAAAAGATCGTCTGCGTGATGTTTTACTCGTGGAAAATATTGACAGGCAGGCGGACAAAGAAAAGATACTGGAAGAGAAGATACTGATCATCCTTACGGATTATGCTATTAAATTTACCCCCCTTATGCTGGGAAAAATCATTTATTATATAAAAAGAGATTTTGTCCGACTGGGAAAAATAGATCCACTGATGTATGACGAAGGGATAGAAGATATATCAGGTAACGGACACGACAAGCCTATTTTTCTCTACCACAAGAAATACAGCAATATTTCCACCAATATCTACTTCGAGGAAGATGAACTCAATTCCTTTATAGTCCAGCTTGCTCAAAAAAGTGGTAAACATATATCTGTAGCCGAACCAATGATAGATGCCACAATGCCTGATGGGTCCCGTATCCAGATGACTCTGGGTACAAGTGTAACCACTCACGGCAGTACCTTCACCATTCGTAAATTCAGTGAAACTCCTATTACACCAATTGACCTTCTTGAGTGGGGCACCTTCTCTTCGGCAGGAATGGCATATCTGTGGTTGTGTATTGAAAATAATAAGAGCCTAATATATGCTGGAGGGACGGCTTCAGGTAAGACTTCATCATTGAACGCAGTCTCCTTATTCATTCCTGAAAAGGCAAAAATCGTTTCCCTTGAGGATACAAGAGAACTTAAATTGCCGCATATTAATTGGATACCGGGAGTTACCAGGGATTCATTTACAGCAGATGAAAGGGGAGCTGTTGATATGTATGACCTGCTGAAGGCGGCTTTGAGGCAAAGACCGGAGTACCTGCTGGTAGGTGAGGTCAGAGGCAAAGAAGCACTGACATTGTTCCAGGCGATGTCTACAGGCCATACCACATTTTCCACCATGCATGCTGATTCGGTGTCATCGGCAATTCACAGGCTGGAAAATCCTCCTATAAGTGTACCCAGGAATATGATCCAGGCTCTTGACATAATGAGTATTCAGGCACAGACATTTTCAGCAGGTAAACGTGTCAGGAGAAACCTGAAGCTTGTGGAGATCACCGACATAGATCCAAATACCCGCAATATTCGAACCAATGACATATTTACGTGGGATTCATCTGCTGATTCCTTCAGGCATACCGGTAAATCCAAAGCATTGAACGATATAAAACTACAAAGGGGCTGGAAAGAAGAAGATATAAAGCGAGAACTGCAAACCCGGCAAAATATACTTGAATATATGCTGGACAATGGTATCCGGGATTTCAAAGAGATTGCTGCCATCATTAAAGAATACCAGGCAACACCTGAAAAGACCCTTAGCAGGTTTGGAATGAATAAATGAAAAATGGTGGAATAAACTTGGATGGAGCGCAAACTGGAGAAAATGACGCCACAGTTGAGCCTAATGCAATCGATGAATCTACGGATACTGTCAATAAAGCATCCCACCTGACTCAAAACAATAAAATATCGTTCAAACAAAAAATATTAAACTCTCCCAGATATTTAAAAACACGTTTCAAATTAAATGGAAAAAGCAATTCAGAGAAAGATTATGGTCAAATTCTTTTTGACCTTGCCAGAAAAATTCCTTTTGCCCTGCTGGGAGAGAGGGTTAAGGAAAAAAAAGACAGTTATTCAAATCTCCAGCTCCAGCTAAAAAAGGCACGAATTCCTGTGTCTTATGAGATGTATGTATCAGCAGGGATATTTTATTCTGTTGTTGCCGGATTTTTCGGGGCTCTGCTGGGACTTTTATTTACTTATCTTATTTTCACGATAATAGGATTACCCGATCAGCTAACCGGCATCCAGGTCAATTCATCGTTTGCATGGTTGCTGGCTTACAGGGATATTATAATAGGCTTTTTTATTGTAGTTTTCCTGACACTTATACTGGGAGGTATAACTTATGTTCTTTTCATGTTTTATCCTGCATTCCAGGCAGGGGAGAGAA
>JASMTL010000049.1:0-3056 GCA_041694315.1 Methanosarcinaceae archaeon
CAAAAAAACATTGGTTCTGATATTGCAGTCCCTCTTGATATTCCAACTCCCCCTGATGTCTCCTATAAAAGGGCAGAAGAAGAACTTGAAACTACTCTTGAAAGAGTGATTGCAGCCAGAGAGATAGTAACGGGAGATATGCTTTTGGCGGGTCCTGTACAGGGCTCCACTCATCCGGACCTCAGGGTCCACAGTGCGCAATCCCTTTCAAAACATGCCTTTGATGTATATCCTATCGGAGCTGTGGTTCCACTCATGGAATCCTACCGTTATGCGGATTTGGTTGATATTGTTATTTCTTCTAAAAAAGGTCTTGATCCCGTAAAACCGGTCCATCTATTTGGAGCCGGTCATCCAATGATGTTTGCTCTTGCTGTAGCAATGGGATGTGACTTATTTGATTCAGCAGCTTATGCCCTATATGCAAAAGCAGGACGCTATATAACTGTTGCCGGGACCTCTCATCTCAAAGATCTTCAATATCTTCCATGTAATTGTCCGGTTTGTTCTGCTCATAACGCATCGGAAATAAAATCCGCTCCCAACTCCAAAGAATTGCTGGCAAGACACAATTTATATGTGACATTTGCAGAAATTCGCAACATCAAGCAGGCAATAAGGGAAGGTAACTTGTTAGAGTTAGTTGAACGGCGGTGCAGGAGTCATCCTTCAATGCTATCGGCTCTTAAAAGATTATACAAGTATAGCCCCTGGCTTGAAAGACTTGATCCGTTTTCCAAATCCACCTTCTTCTATACCGGACCCGAATCTTCAAAAAGGCCGGAAGTTGTGCGATTTGAAGAAAGAATTGGCCGCTTTAATCTGGATGGTAAAATTCTCATACGCTCAAATTCTGTGAAAGGCGAAGGAACTTATGATCACGTCCTGAATTTCAAACCTCCTTTTGGAGCATATCCTGTTGAACTTTCTGAAGTATATCCTTTCAATGCAGAAATCCCTGAAGAAATGGATTCGTCTGCAACAGGTATGGCTTTACAAAACGTAATAGGACTTATTAATAAAAACAGGAATGGATTATTCTATTTGAATCTTCCAGAACAGTACACTGTTCATCCACTTTATGAAACTCTCAAGAAGATTGCCATTCCTTTAGATGAAATGCCCAGTGAAAATCTTTAACTAAACTGACAGAAATCACGGATTTGAATCTAATCCCGGGTGATTTACTTGGTATCTACAACTGGATCGAAGTCTCGCAACCCCTATCTGGAACTACTCAGACCTGAAATAGCTGATATGGACCTTGCCCTACCGGCAGCAAGTGCATTGCTTGCATCATATATATACGCCGGAGATCTACCTTCGGTTTTGCCTTTCATTATTGCAATTATTGGTGGTTATGCTGCGATAACAAGTTCTTATGTGTTCAATGACTGCTGTGATATTGATATAGATAAGATCAACCTGCCCGAAAGACCCATTGCATCTTCCACTCTCACGCAGGAACAGGGGCTCAAATATGCCTTTATTCTTGTAGTAATTGCATCAATAGCAGCCCTGTACCTGAATCCTGAGTCTTTTGTGGTACTTGTGATAGCAGTTAGTACTATAAGCATATATTCAAAATTTGCTAAAAGATCTACCTACTTAAGTTTTGTACCAGTGGGTATTGCATACGGGCTTGTACCGATTGGTATTTGGCTTGCTTTTGATCCTGCGGGAATTCTAAAGGGTACGGACACTTCTATTCTCCCCCTCCCCGGGATTTTCCTGGGAATTATGATGTGTGTAACTGATTGGGGTTTTACTCTTTCAGGTGTATCCAGGGATTTGGAAGGTGACCGGGCTAAAGGTGCGCCTACATTCCCTGTAATATTTGGTGTGTCTGCGACATCTAAATTGGTGACTGCCTGCTGGATTATAGGTGTAATTTCTTCCCTCATAATAGGTTGGACAGCACATCTTGGTCCGATTTTCTTCACAGGGGCAATTCTTGCAGGGATATGGATGATTATCCAGTCCGTTGATTTTATCAAAACCCCCCTGCCTGAAAGAGGAGGAATGCTTTTCCTTCAGGGTTCTCGCTACAGGGGCGTGATGTTTGGCTCCCTGATAATTGATGTAATTCTGTCTATAGTTTCTGAGGGTTATGTGAACATTCTATGGTGATTTATAATGGATGCTGATGTCATTGTAGTTGGTGCTTCTCCTGCCGGCTTAGCTGCTTCCAGAGAAGTATCAGAGCAGGGTTTGGATGTCCTTTTACTGGACAAACAAGAAGTATTGGGTAAAAACACACATCCTGCTAACACTTTTTTTGAAGGAATGTTTGACAGGGCCGGGGAAACTGTGGACAGTTCATATGTGATCAATAATTTAAGGGGTGCAAAAATCGTTGCTCCTTCTGGCTCCTATGTGGAAGTCGAAAGTCCGGCTTATTTCCTGGACCGCCCTGCATTTGATCGGCACTATATCCAGAAAACCAGGGATTCAGGTGTTGATATTGCAACGTCAGTTGAAGCATATAATGTATTGAAAAATGATGATGGCGTTTCTGTGAGTACTTCGCAGGGTATCTTCGATTCAAAGCTTGTAATCATCTCAGATGGGATCAATTCCAAACTCGCTTCTCTTTGTGGCCTTTCTGCAATGAAACATCCGGATGATATAGGCTGGGCTATGGAGGCAGAGGTAGAAGGCGATGGGATAGGTGAACCGGATATGTTTGAATATTTTGTGGGAAGTGTGGCTCCCGGCTGGAAATCAACATATTCTCCATGTGGGGGGGACAGGGCAACCCTGGGTGTCTATGTAAGAAGGCATGGCAGGGATGTATCTTCTTTTTTTGATAGGTGGGTGGATAAATTCAAGCGCATGAAGGGTTTGTCAAATTTACGTATAGGTGAAGTGAAAACCGGAGGGGATCCTATCGCTACTATTCCCAACCAGATGGTTGCTGATGGTATTATGCTTACAGGAGGTGCATCCGGACAATCCGGCATTGGCTATTCCATACACGGAGGCAAAATGTGTGGAAAAGTTGCTGCTGAAAGTATACAGGAGGCAAATACTTCCTCACGTTTCCTGTCCCGTTA
>JASMTL010000050.1:0-5910 GCA_041694315.1 Methanosarcinaceae archaeon
AGAGCAGGATTGCCCACGAATTTTATCCTCGGATCAAACATTTTCCTGATACGCTCCGGGAATGTGGGCTGGGGTTCGGCCTGGCGTACAGCATCGTGGTTACCAGGACCAATAACTACTGTGATATCAGGAGGTATCTGGTTGAAATAGTGGGCAACTTTCTCATACTGGTCATAAATATCCGGTATGGTAAGTTCTTCTTCCTGTCCTGGATAAATACCCACACCATCTACAATATCACCGGCAACCACAATATAGCGTAATTGCTGTGCTATTTTGTTAAGCTCGGGATTGTCAGATTCCCTCCTGATAAAAGTCATGAAATCGTCCCATTGCTCCTGCAGGAAGGTATTACTGCCTATATGTACATCTGAAATGAAAAGGGCCTTTCCCTGACTACCGGTTTTAGATAAACCCATATTTGGCAGGTCCGGAAAGACAAGTTTTTTGGCTATCAGGAGTTTGCCGTCATTGGTTAGATTACCACTGATCCCCACCACATCATCCAGGACAAGCTTGTTCGATTGTTCATAGATATCCTTATCATTCATACTGAAAAGTACCTGGAAAGAACCTGTAGGATCCTCAAAACGTACTAAACGATGTCCATTGGAAGTATTTTTTATTTCGGATACCATTCCGATTATGGAAATCTCATCCCCGGGTACACGTCTGCTTCCTTTCAGACTTTCCATTGGTCTGGCATTGACCCTGCCCCTGATCATCTCACTCAGCCGGCTGTAACGGTTGCGGAAATACTGTACAAATTCCATGTATTCCCCCACACAGGTGGAACAATCGGTTATATCGCAAAGCACAGAGATGGGATTTGCAGAACTTGTATTTACAACAGGTTCCTGCTTGCATGGAATCTCTGCCTCTTTTACTTCTTCAAATTCCGTGAAATCAATATCATCAACGTCTATCACGAACACCGAATCATCCACACTTCCCAGTATATGATTGATAAGGGCACGGGGATTGTTGTGAGAAGTTATAAGCTCCGCTGCCTGGGGACTCACCTGGTAGCCTGCTTCAAGCAAATCGGAAAGAAGAGACATTTCTTGCATTACAGACCTCTGTATTGGTAATGTAGCTACAAGAATTTACCTGTATAACAATACTTTGGTAAACATTATTTTTACCAGAGATAAACCAATAAGTTTAAACTCGATACGGACAAATTCGGTTTGCCAATTTGGAGAAATATTCATGAAAATCGGGGAAATAATTCATACTTTTAAAAACAGCGATAATTTTTGGGTGGGAATCGCACGTGACGGATTAGCGGTACTGGCCATCCTTGCAGTTATAGGAATCCTGTCCCAGATATTTTTCGGACTATGGACCCCAATGGTAGCTGTGGAATCCGGAAGTATGGAACCCCACATGTACAGGGGAGACATAATCTTTATCGAAGATCTTGACAGGACACAGATCAAAACATTCCGTGAAGCATCTGCAGACTATATCTCATTTGGAAAAAAGGGAGATGTTATCTTATATCGACCCTACGGGCAGAAAGGCGTTACCCCGATAATCCACAGGGCGATGTATTTTGTTGAAGAGGGTGAACCAATGTGGGAAGGGGGCCCTGCTGCCCCGCATGCAGGTTACATAACCAAAGGGGACAATACGAAAACAAACAGCTACTATGACCAGCAGGGACAGATCAGTTATCTTGCTCCTGTAAAAGAAGAATGGATCATCGGTGTTGCCCGTTACAAGATTCCATATATTGGACATATCAGGTTACTATTGTCCTGATATTTTAATAATGACATCCTTATTTATCAAAGTATTTGTTAATGTGTTACAAATTGTAGATAGTAGCAGAAGGATGGAAAACACGGATATGCTGCTTTTATGTTTTTGGAGGATATAATAAGTGAACTACGAACACAATATTCAAGAAATAATGAAATCTCTGAATAATAAACAACGATGTGACCTGATCGAGTACCTCATATCAAATGACCCGGAGGTTCCTTATTTAATTCTGGAGTGGTACAAAGAAACACTGAAACTGTCAGAAGATTCACTCCAAAAGGAAAGTTCTGAACAGCTGGATAATGCCCTGTTAATGGAATACTGGGGATATGCAGGATACATCATTTCTGAATTCAATGAGTATGGCGGTGGGCCGGAAGAGAAAGAGGAAACAGCATATTATTGGCTTGATAAACTTTCCGAACTTATAGAAGAGGGAAACATATCCCATGAGGCAAAGATATCTTTTATGGATAGTGCATTTATTGAATATAACAAGTATAACTCCGGTTTTGAAGACAGTTTGACAGAGATATTTTTTGAGTTGTGCCAAACAGAAGAGGAATGGAGATATCTGATTGCAAAACTTAATAAAAACCCGTCGGATTGGAATAAAAATCTTATTATTGAAATACTTCGATACCATCTTAACGATAATGATGCTTATCTGGAATTTCGTTCAAAGAATCTTGAATACGGAATTGATTACTACCAGTTGGCATGTTTTTATGTTGAACATAACAACATTAAAAAGGCTGTGGAAACTGCCGAAGAGGGCCTGTTGAAAGGAAAAGGACGCCTTACAGAACTGTTTGAGTTCCTGTTCGATCATTTTGCCGAAATTGGGGATATTGTAAATGTGGAACGTATTGTTCACATTGCAGTGGAACGTAGAGAAGATGAAAAGGAAATGCTGAATAAACTATTCGATTACTACAGGTCACAAGGTAACTATGGAAAAGCCAAAGATGCTCTTTTGAGATCTTTTGCATATGATGGTGGCAATAAATACAAAGAATACAGGAAGATCAAAAGTTATCTCAAAATTGAAGACTGGAATAAGATCGAACCTAGTATTTTCGAATCTCTCAGGGACAGGAATGTAATTGCTTATCTGCATGTCTGCATGGATAAGGGCATGAAAAATCAGGTAATGGATATGCTGATAAATAGGTTGGAAAATCCCCAGTTGAGGTTCCGGTCCGATGAACTCGATGATTTCGCAGATCAATTGAAAGACGAATTTCCCAAAAGGGTCATAGAATACTATTGGCAGAAAGCCTACTGTAACATCCCGGGAGGAAACAGGAAAACTTACAGGATTGCAAATACCTATCTGGATAAGGCCAAGGAGATATACATTGACATATTAAAGGAAAGGTCTATGTGGGATGAAAGGTTAAATGCTTTGAAATTTGAATTTAAGAACAGACCCGCGTTCCTTGAAGAAATAAGCAATTTGTAAAATTTAAACTTTTTATACTGACATTGATCAATAATGTTAGCATACCTATCACAGAATGTCATCTGGATAGGCTACTAGGAATCTCTTGATAATCTACAATTAGAAATACAAATTGTAGTTATCTGTAGGAATCACATACTTAACAACAAAGTATCTCAATAATTCCGTTTCAAAGATGCATCTGGGCTGTCAATACCGGTTTAAAATCGGCCAGCATATTGAGGCGATAATCTTCAAGCAATACTTTTTTGGTGCTTTCAACAGGCACACTCAATACGATTTCCTTGGTACGGCCATATCTGCCCTTGCTCACGACTATAGCATTGAGGATACCCAGCATATCAAGTTCTGAGATGAGATCGGTGACCCTTCTCTGGGTCAGGATATCGGTATCAACATTGCGGCATAACTGCCTGTAAACGTTATACACCTCACCCGTTGTCACATTACGGTGGCCATTATTGCGCAGCAGCATTACACTATAGAGAGCTAGTTTGGACTGGGTAGGAAGAGTGCGTATAACTTCCACTATACGATCCACTTCGATCTTTTCCTGAGCCTGCCTGACGTGTTCTTCCTCGATTATGTTCTTCTTCTCACGCTCGGCTATTTCTCCGGCAACCCTCATAAGATCAAGAGCACGCCGTGCGTCCCCGTGTTCCTGTGCCGCAAAAGCAGAACATAGAGGAATTACCATATCATCCATACTGTTTTCCTTATAAGCAATAGCAGCACGCTGCCTGAGAATATCACTTATCTGTTCGGCATCATAGGGTGGAAAAATAATTTCCTCCTCTCCCAGAGAACTTTTTACACGTGGATCCAGAAATTCAGTGAACTTCAGATCATTGGAAATACCTATCATGCTTACCCGGGCATTTTTAAGATCCGTATTCATCCGGGAAAGATTATAGAGGACATCATCCCCTTTTTTTATCAATTTATCAATTTCATCAAGAATTATTATGATTACCTGTTTGCGGGTATCCACTGCCTCTTTAAATCGGAAAAAGACCTGATCTGTAGGCCATCCTGTCATAGGGACATCTTCACCGAATTGTTTTGCAAGATTAGCCAGTAACCTGTACTGTGTATCTATTACTTCGCAATTTATGTACAGCACATTACATTGTACATTGAGATGATCACTTTTCCTTTCAAGTTCAATACCCACATATCTAGCAACAGCAGTTTTACCTGTACCTGTTTTTCCATAAATGAGAATGTTAGAAGGTGTATGACCTTTCAAAGCTGATACCAGTACCGTAGCAATATTATTTATCTGGTTACTACGATGAGGAAGATTTTCCGGTGTATACGCAGGTCTCAACACTTCCTTATTCTTAAAAAGGGATTCTGTCTCCAATAACTCTTCAAATAACCCATCAAGTGAACCATTATCCATCCAAACACCTTCGATTTGTAATATGCCAATACCGTATAATCGTTTTTTTTAGTAGATTGAAACCAAAGCGGGTACCTCCTCTTAGCAATATTTGGTATATGCAAAAGGACGTAATTTTTCCTCTGTTAGTACTCTAATGGAAATATAGGTATCTATTCTTAACAGTTATGGTAAAGACCCCTTTGTTTCAACTGCACCTATAAAATAAATTAAATATTCTGGATTGATATTAGAAATGTTTAAACGACAAAAAAGGTAGACCCCCTTTGTTTCGCTTGGAAAGTTTATAAAGGGGAGAGACCCTATGGTTTCAACTGGAGATAAGGAAAAAATATGAAATACATATTTTTAATATGTTGAAAAAATATAGCAGTGTAAGTAGAGAGGTTTTAGTATATAAAACTTTGTTTTACAAAAATCCCTTTTTTCAAATTGAACTATGTTTCCAATAGAAACTATGGGGTGCCCCTCTAGCAATTCCTGAAATTTTAAAAATCTCAAAATCAAATCTAACTCAAAACGATTATAATTAAAAAGCTCTTCTAGGAAAAGGATTCCCATGTATAACAATGGCATCACAAGAGATTCAGTCCTAAAGGAACTATCTCAAAAAAAAAACAGGGATAGTGATTACAGGAAAGTTCTGAGTTCCATGTGCACTTATCCTCATGAAATAGCATAGCATGCTCATTGTACTTTCATCGAAGCTAATATGGGAGATCCAGGTCTTTTTCAGGGAACCTTTGAACTGGAAGAACAGGTAATGGAGATGCTGGGTGACATGTTGCATCTTCCTGATGCCTGTGGTTATATCAGTACAGGAGGCACTGAATCAAATATCCAGGCCGTAAGAGCTATGCGTAATCGTAATAGATCGATTGTGAATCCAAACATTGTTGGTCCTGATTCAGCTCATTTTTCTTTTGATAAGGTTGGTGATCTTTCAGGTATAGATATACGCAGAGCGGCTCTTTCTGACAATTTGCAGGTGGATACAGATGCAGTTAGTTTCCTGATAGATAAAAATACGGTAGGATTGGTCGGTATAGCCGGTACTACCGAGTTTGGACAGGTAGACCCACTTGAAACTCTTTCTGACATAGCTATTGCAAATGGTTTACCTTTCCATGTGGATGCGGCTTTTGGCGGGTTTGTACTGCCCTTCCTCAATAATAAATATAAATTTGATTTTGAAATTGCAGGGGTATCTTCTGTAACAATAGACCCTCACAAAATGGGTCTGAGTACCATTCCTTCAGGAGGATTGCTT
>JASMTL010000051.1:0-6675 GCA_041694315.1 Methanosarcinaceae archaeon
GTTCCCTTCTTCAGGGAGTATACATCCTTCATTGTCCTGTGGAAAACTGCGGACATATCACTGAGCACAATGCGGTCCTGTGGTCTTTTCGGACCTGCAAGGGAGGGCTGCACCGTACCCATATCAAGTCCAAGAGTGGATGTATATTCCGGAACCGGTGCATCACTTTCTGCAAACAAGCCCTGCTTCTTGCAATATTGGAAAACCATGTTCACATGTTCTTCACTGCGTCCGGTCATGCGCATGTAATCCAGTGTAACTTCGTCAACAGGGCAAAATCCCATTGTTGCGCCGTATTCCGGACCCATGTTGGCAAGGATTGCCCTGTCAGGCAGGGAAAGTTTCCTGTAACCGGGACCATAGAATTCCACGAATTTACCTACAACACCGTATTCCCTGAGCATCTGGGTTACTGTGAGTACAAGATCTGTAGCTGTGATCCCTTCTTTAAGTTCTCCTCTTAGTTCAAAACCCACTACCTCGGGTATTGGCATATAGTAGGGCTGGCCAAGCATAACCGCTTCAGCCTCGATCCCGCCGACACCCCATCCCAGGACACCCAGGCCATTGATCATTGTTGTATGGGAATCGGTTCCTACAAGAGTATCGGGATATGCGACCAGTTCACCGTTTTCTTCCCGCAGGTGTACCACATTTGCCAGGTGTTCAAGGTTTACCTGATGGATTATGCCGCTTCCCGGGGGCACTACGTTGAAATTGTCAAAGGCATTCTGAGCCCAATGTAGCAGTTCATAACGTTCTCCGTTTCTCTGGAACTCATGTTTCTCATTACAGTTTCTTGCATAGGAAGTGCCATAGCAATCGACCTGTACTGAGTGGTCTATAATAAGGTCTGCAGGAATAACTGGGTTGATTTCCTCGGGATTTCCTCCAAGTCTTTTCATTGCAGACCTGATCGCGGCAATATCAACAACTGCAGGCACGCCTGTAAAATCCTGCAGGATTACCCTTGAAGGGATGTATGGGATATCCGTTTTTGGTACATTACCGGGTTTCCAGCCTGCAAGGTTTTTTACGTCCTCTTCGGTTACAACCTTGTCATCTGTATTCCTTACCAGATTTTCCAGTAATACCCGGATAGAATAGGGAAGGGAAGAAATATTGCAAAGGCCATTTTCCTCAAGTTTGTCCAGACGGTATATGGTACTCTTCTTACCCCTGGTTTCAAGAGTATCTCTTGCTTTAATAGAAACTGAATTATTATCCATAATTGGCACCTGTAAATAAATTCGTTATACGAATTTTGCACGTGGTCTTATCAACCTGTTATCTGAATATTGTTCGAGACAATGTGCAATCCAGCCCGATATCCTTCCAGTGGCAAAAACTGCCGTTGCAAGTTTAGGGGGTGTGTCAAGATATTTGTAGACGACACCGGAATAAAAACCGACATTCAGATATATATGTTTACCCCCACTTTTGCACATATTCTTCATATGCGACCCTTCTATATTCCCGGCAACCATAAACTACTTCATGTCTTTCTTCTCCATTGCAGTTTCACGTGCAAGCTGCTTGTATACTCTGGCTCTGGGATCATATATTTTGTATACACGGGGTCCAATCCAACAAATTGTTGTGTTAGAATTGAGTCATATTGATCACTCTATTTCTTTGAAAAAAGTAAAAAGTTATAATAGGTAATTTTCTGTAAGGTATACGATTTCACATTATACCTATTAAATTGATTTGTACACAAGTTTCAGTTTTTCTCATCCTCAAATTCAATGTACCAGTGACTGCCATCGCAGAATGGTTTGTTTTTGGAGCCACCGCATCTGCACAGGCAATAATGGTCCCGGGTTTCAGGTTTAGAACCATCCGGGTCCTCAAGTTCAATATCTCCCACAACATTATAGGAACGGTCCTTCCCGACAAATACTTCCGCATCATGTGGATAATCTTTGTGCAATTGTCCACCCATGGTGTAGCTCAATGCTCCGGAGGGGCACATCCTGATAACCCTTGCGATTTCTTCCGGGTCAGCGCCATCAGGGTCGATCCAGGGTTCAACGCCCATCCTGAAAACCGAAGGCAAATTGTCGGTACAGTGGCCCATATGGGAACATACCCCTCGGTTGTCATGGATTGTGATTGCCTTTCCTTTGTAAGTATCCATTTTGTCAGGAACACGATCTTCTTTCTTTTCTCCTGAAAAACCGTTCTTCATGTGAGTGCCATCACAAAAAGGCTTGTTTCCGGACCCTCCACATCTGCACATTGCAATGGTAGGTTTTGTTTCAATGAATACTCCTTTTGAATTACGCAGGGTGTTGAGATTGCTTACAATGTATGGGCCGTCTTTTGATACTTTTATGATGGTTTTGTCTTCTTTATCCATTAATATTCCCCTTGCATAGGCTTTTATCCTGAATAGCTTAAGTAATTATTGCAAAAATAATGTCGTTTTATTCAATATTTTCCTGCAAATTTAGCGATTGATCTGTGCAGTCCATGGATGCTGAAATCCTTCCCCAGATACATCATGGGACATTTTCCCTTGATTATCGTTATATCATGGTCCCTAATATCCTCGATTCCTGGAGTTTCGGTGCGCCAGTGTATCCAGAAATTAGAACATCCTCTGTTTTTGAGGGCCTGCACAAAGTCTGCCGGATCGGATGTTGTGATTCCCAGTACAGCATTTTCTACATTATCTGGTATATCATCAACACTTTTAACGTCTCCTTTATCGGGGTTAGCTGATAAATCAAAAATATACACTTCTTTTCCTCTTTTATGGAGTTCATCTATGGTGTACTTCATTGCCGGTTTGGTATTGTCAGTTATTACTACAAAGGATTGCTTTTCCCAGAAATCTTCCCTGTCGTTGTTCATGGAAATCCCTCCCCTAAGATAATATTGTACTTCTGGTTTATAACAGATACCGGTTTTAGATGTACTGCTATGTATTATATTGGAGTAAATTAGACAGGATAGTGGAAAACAATATTGATGTTTATCTGTGCTTTCTGTTAACTTGGCTGCAAATCCAATCATATATTGGAACTGTAGACTGGAAGGGGCCTGATGATTCTTGTTTTGTGGTTCATTTACAATTACAACTAGTTAATATATTTCAGTCTTTATTTTGATCTGTTCAATTGGATTTAAATACGTTGAATGCATATAGGTCAACGTTGTGATTGCATAATTTATTATCAGAAATTGGGTTTGTTTTGAGGAAAGTTTGTATTAATTCCGTCTTCTGATCACTAAAATAGTATTCCTTCATAAAATCTAAATGAGGTATCAATCTGGCTTATAACAACTATAATAAAAAAAAGAATAAGAATAAACAACAGAGCGAGGGTGCACAATTTACTAAAGTCCGGACTCCGCGTAAGGACCGGAATGAAATTGTTGCTACAGTATCCAGAATGCTTGGAGGCAAAAGACTCGACCTTCAATGTATGGATGGCGTTGTAAGAATGGGAAGAATTCCAGGTTCCCGTAAAAGACGTATGAGAATACGGGAAGGTGATGTTGTTCTTGCAGTACCGTGGGATATTCAGGATTCAAAAGCCGATGTCGTCTGGAAATACAGAAAGCAGGAAGTCGCCTGGCTTCAGAAAAAAGGTTATCTGAAATAATTTTCACTTAATGTGTTGCATGGATGGAGTTTTTCCATCCATTCACGCAATACAGTTTTAAATTGGATCACGTTTGGGTTTGCCTGGATGTTTTTATCTTATCTGGTTTTGAGCAAAATAACTTGTTCTATTTATGAATATCGACCATAAACAATATATTTTATGACTTTTATCTCTTGCTAAGGAGTATTCACTATAATGAGTGAAGAATGGAAAGATCAAATTACCAATCAAATTAATTCTCTTGAAAAGCTCGAAGAAATAATCAATCTGACTGAATCTGAAAGGGAAGCCATAAAAACCCTTGATACGCACTGGGGTACTACACCTTATTTTGCTTCCCTTATGGACAAGGATGATCCGGAGTGTCCAATCAGGAAACAGGTTGTCCCATCCCTTCAGGAAACTCATAACAGGTATGGGATGAAAGATTATCTTGTCTGGAAAGAAAACAGGGCAACTGATGAGGTACGGCCTGATAGTATAGCCAGGCAGTATAAGGACAGGGTTGCATTCACTGTTTTCCAGAAATGTGGTATCTATTGCCGCCACTGCTTCAGGAAAGAACTGGTTGTGAGTCATGATCTGAAACTGGACTTTAATGTGGATGATGGTATTGAATGGATTCGCCAGCATCCTGAGGTCCGGGACGTTCTGATTACGGGAGGGGATCCTCTCCTTTTATCGGATGAAAAGATTGAATATATTATTGAAAGCCTTCGGGATATTCCCCATGTTGAAATGATTCGTATTGGCTCACGTTTGCCTATAGTTTTGCCTCACAGGATTACTGATAATCTGAAAAGGATACTTGGTGGGTATCATGATGTACCAATTTGGCTGAACACCCAGTGCAATCATCCCAAAGAGATTACTGATAAAACAAAAAGGGCGGTCTATGATCTTGTATCTGCAGGTGTTAATGTAGGTAATCAGGCCGTATTGTTGAAAGGCATAAATGATGATGTGCAAACCATAAGGAATCTGCATCAGAAACTGCTGACTGCAAGAATCAGGCCGTATTATCTGTTCTACTGTGAACCTGCACCGGGTATCGATCATTTCCGTACTCCGGTAGAAAAAGGCGCTGAATTGATACGCGATGGTCTGCGCGGACACACAACAGGCCTTGCTCAGCCAATGCATGTAATTGCGACCAACGTCGGTAAAATTCCTTTGATGCCGGATTATTATATGGTAGATAAAGACGAGGAAAAATATGTTCTCAGGAATCATCGGGGTGAATTAACGGAAATTCCGAATATACCCGAATAAAAGGTAACTATTTTTTCAGGTTATACGGTGTCAGTCCGCTGGCACCTGTGATATATAATATTTATATATTTTTTATAATTATCGGTTTTTAACTTATCAATAAGTTCTTTTTTCTTTTCAGTTCAAATAATTTTAATCTAGGGTCTTCCTACGCGACAAGTATATATGTTAAAATTGGTTTGTAGCACTCACTCCAAACGGGAGGGATTCTGCTTGTATCCCTCTCCCAGTTCATTTACAGTTTCTCATCATTTTCTACGCTTGCCAGGACATTCTCTATTCTGTAAATTATCCAGGGGTTAAATTTATATTTCATTATCCTATTTGTTCGATAAATTGACTATTTGGAATATGAAATATGCTGTGGAGTTGTTGTTAATTGGAAGATGCTCATTCATCTATGAAAGAACTTGCAGCACTGAAACTGGAATACGATATCTTATCCAGAAAACTTATTTATGGTGCTGTGGAAAAAGTTTTTGATGACAAGTCCGAGCCGTTACCATATTTGAAAAATCGCAATCATGCAATCCTTATTCTCGGCCGGGAAAAGGAGATGATGCCTTCTACCCTGGCCAGGTTCCTGAACCTGAAAAAAAGCAGTGTGACAAGCATTATTGATTCTCTTGAGAAGGAGGGTCTGGTAAAAAGGACAGCAGATCCTATGGATCGGAGAAAAATATGGGTCTCACTAACCTCCTCTGGTTACAGGTATATAGATGTTCTTGAAGGCTGTGTGGAGAAATTAGTCGATGTCATGCCTGAAGGGCTTGAAGAGGATGAAATTGACGAAATGCTGCAAAGTATGCGTTCGGTAGTAAATCTGGAACGAAAAATAGCTGACAATGCTTTAAATACTTAAAATAATTGATAAAAATGAATTTTTTTGTGGGTAATGAATAAGTTATATATAGAAGAATTACATGAATCAGCCCCAATATGTAGTCAAGTACTCGTATACAAAATATACAGCATATTTGCGTATATAAATATCTCTCTATAAATTAAAAGGAGTGTTTCCCTATTAAAAACATCTTTGAGAAACTGGGTATTTTCGTTGAGGATCATTCGATTGCCATTGTGATAATTGCAATGTTACTTGTTCTTGTTTCATTTGAAGGTGCTCAGCTGATCAAGATGGAATCGGGTACAGAAACATTTGTGGATAAAGATTCGCAGCTGTACCAGAATTATGATCATCTTTATCTGAGCCTTTTCAGTAAGGAAGCCATCGTTGTTATGGTGGAAGGGGGTGATGTACAGGACAGGGCTTTGCTGGAAGCGCTCGATCGTCTGGACAGGATGTCGTCTTCGATACCGGGTGTACTGAGTACACAAAGTGCTTCTTCGGTTGTAAAGGAAGCCAACAAGCTGGAAAACGGCAGATTTGAAATTCCTCAAAATGATGAACAGTTGTCCGAATTGATTCCTTATATCCCATCGTCCCTGTCCCCGGATAAAACCCATACACTTGTTTTTATTGAAATGGCAGGGGATACCAGTGATATTCGGAAACAGGAAATTCTTCGTGAAGTTGAAACCTCGGTCGATCTGGCAGAGTTTCCTCCAGGATACAACTTTATCGTCACCGGTGATCCTGCCTTTGAGATAGGGATGAATAATGAAATGATGTCCAGCATGGGCGTCTTACTCTTGCTCTCTGTCTTTTTGATGATCATTGTTCTCTATCTTGTATTCAAACACGTAAGATGGAGATTGATGCCCCTTGCAATTGTGCTTCTGGGAATAATCTATACTTTCGGTGCAATGGGTTATCTGGGTATAC
>JASMTL010000052.1:0-3744 GCA_041694315.1 Methanosarcinaceae archaeon
CAAGTTCACCACTCAGTTCAGGGGAAATGAGTTTGACTTCTCCCAGTATGACTTCTCCTGTACTGCCGTCGATGGTTACATAGTCTCCTTTTTTTACAGTAACCTTCCCGTTGGTGAATTCTTTTTTGTCCATATCGATTGTAATTTCGCCACAACCAGCAACACATGGTTTACCCATTCCTCTGGCAACAACTGCTGCGTGGGATGTCATTCCTCCACGAACAGTAAGTACACCTTCAGAAGCTGCCATTCCTCCGATATCCTCCGGTGAGGTTTCGGTACGTACAAGAATAGTCTGTTTTCCTTCCTTGGATTTTTCTTCGGCTTCCTCTGCTGTGAATACAACCTTTCCGACTGCTGCACCTGGGGATGCCGGTAATCCTGTAGCAATTACATCGAGGTTTGCATCAGGATCTATCATTGGATGGAGGACTTTATCAATCTGTGAAGCTTCTATACGTGATACTGCGATTTCTTTATCAATGAGGCCTTCTTTTTCCATATCCACGGCTATTTTGATAGCTGCTTTTGCAGTCCGTTTACCGGTTCTTGTCTGGAGCATGTAAAGGTTACCTTCCTGGATGGTAAACTCAATGTCCTGCATGTCCCGGAAATGATTCTCCAGTTTCCTGTAGATCTCCACCAGTTTATCATAGACCTCAGGCATGCTGTCCTGGAGTGCTTCGATGGGTTGTGGGGTGCGTATTCCTGCAACTACGTCTTCTCCCTGGGCATTTGTGAGGAATTCGCCAAAGAAGCATTTTTCACCGGTAGCAGGGTCACGTGTGAATGCCACACCTGTTCCGGATTTTTCACCCATGTTTCCATAAACCATGCTCTGTACGTTTACAGCAGTACCCCAATTGTCAGGTATATTATTCAGGCGGCGGTATTTTATTGCTCTCTGGTTGTTCCAGGAATTGAATACAGCATCGATTGCCATCTGGAGTTGTTTTCGGGGATCCTGTGGAAACTCTTCCCCTGTATTGTCCTTTATTATTGCTTTTAATTTTTCGACAAGGTATTTGAGAGAATCCGTGTCCAGTTCGGTATCCAGTTCTACACCAAGTTCTTCTTTCCTTGCTTCAATTAGTTTTTCAAAATTTTCAGTAGGTATTCCAAGTACAACATCTGCAAACATTGTCAGGAATCTTCTGTAACTATCATAAGCAAAACGTTCGTTAGATGTCTTTTTTGCAAGTCCTGTGACAGTTTTGTCATTTAGGCCGAGGTTGAGAACAGTATCCATCATTCCAGGCATTGAAACCCGTGCTCCGGAGCGAACAGAAAGGAGAAGGGGGTTGTCCGGATCCCCAAACTGTTTGTTATTTGCTTTTTCGAGCTTTTTTAAAGCTCGGTCCACTTCATCAAGCACTCCGGGTGGATATTGATTGTTTTTTGTATAGAGCACACACACTTCGGTGGTGATTGTAAAGCCTGGAGGTACCGGAATACCCAGGTTTGCCATTTCGGCAAGGTTTGCGCCTTTACCACCCAGCAAATCTTTCATGCTGTTTTTTCCTTCGGTTTTATTATTTCCAAAAAAATAAACAAATTTTTCATCTGCCACTAACTTTCCTCCCATGGAAATATAGATTCTTGATTATATGTAGGGTCCTGTTTGTTAGTAGAT
Organism: Methanosarcinaceae archaeon; assembly: GCA_041694315.1. Classification (GTDB taxonomy): domain Archaea; phylum Halobacteriota; class Methanosarcinia; order Methanosarcinales; family Methanosarcinaceae; genus Methanohalophilus. The sequence goes on from JASMTL010000052.1 coordinate 1,634, forward strand.
GACACAATAGTTCATTTTATATTAAGGTTTAACGATGCATCATATTTTGAAGCAAAAATGAAATAATTCCAGGTGTATTAATTTTGTTTAAATCCTTATTTTGTGCCCGGGAATGGCATAGATTCCTATTAAAGGTATTGCGATACATTTATATACAATCAATTCAATCTATTTATACTTCCAAATTACCTTATATAATGGAAAAATACATATGAAAAGACTTGGAGTAGTGTCCCACCTGATAGGTGGCAGGAAGCTTATAGTAAAAGGCTCCGAAAGCATGTCTTTCTGTAATATAAAGGATTTGCCCAGGAAAGGGTCGGCAGTTCTGGACAAGAAGGTCGCAAAAATTGGCAAAGTTTCCGATATAATAGGTCCGACCGCCCATCCTTATGTTGTAGTCAAAATTTTTAGTGACGTGCCGGATTCGAAGATAAAAAGCTGGATTCGGGAAAAAGTGTATGTCAAATAATAAATGTTTACATTTTTATTCCGTGATTTTAATCAGAGGTCCAATACATGGTAGAAGTTGAAAGGGTAAGGTATTCAGACACTTCCGAACGAGAAAAAATGCGTGCTATGATAAAAGCACGTCGGGAGAAGGAAAAGAATACTGATGTAGAGAATAAGGCACTGGAGTGCCCTGAATGTGGTAGCCGCAATCTTGAACAGGATTACGAACGTGCAGAGCTTGTATGTGCGGATTGTGGTTTAGTAGTCGATGCTGATTTTGTAGATGAGGGACCTGAGTGGCGGGCTTTTGACCATGACCAGAGGATGAAGCGCTCCCGTGTGGGTGCGCCGATGACCTACACGATACATGATAAGGGTCTCTCCACAATGATCGATTGGAGGAACCGTGATTCTTATGGAAAGTCCATATCATCCAAGAATCGTGCCCAACTGTATCGTTTGAGGAAATGGCAGAGGCGTATCCGTGTAAGCAATGCAACTGAACGAAACCTGGCATTTGCTCTTTCAGAACTTGACAGGATGGCCTCAGCCCTTGGTCTTCCCAGGACGGTTCGTGAAACAGCAGCTGTTGTTTACAGAAAAGCGGTTGACAAGAACCTGATTCGTGGTCGCAGTATTGAAGGTGTTGCCGCAGCTGCTCTGTATGCGGCATGCAGGCAGTGCAGTGTTCCCAGGACACTGGATGAGATAGGAGAAGTATCCAGGGTCAGCAGGAAAGAAATTGGTAGGACATACCGTTTCATTTCAAGGGAATTGTCCCTCAAACTAATGCCTACTTCCCCGATAGATTATGTGCCCAGGTTCTGTTCGGGCCTCAGCCTGAAAGGCGAGGTACAATCCCGCGGTGTAGAAATCCTGAGGCAGGCATCGGAGAAAGAATTAACAAGCGGACGTGGGCCTACAGGTGTTGCTGCTGCGGCTATTTATATTGCCTCTATCCTGTGTGGGGAACGCCGCACACAGCGTGAGGTTGCAGACGTGGCAGGTGTGACAGAGGTTACTATCCGTAACCGCTACAAGGAACTTGCAGAGGAACTCGATATCGAGATTATCCTCTGATTTTGAAGGATACCTTTTAATATCCTTCAACTTCTTTTCTTCCCTATCCATGCTTGCAATACTGGACATGCTGCTTGTGGGATTCGCAGTAGGTCTTACAGGAGCGCTTGTGCCAGGCCCGATGCTTTTTGCCACCATTGAAGGGTCTTTGAAAAAAGGATGGAGGGCAGGGCCTGAAGTTGTCCTTGGCCATGCTTTGATTGAACTTTTAATTTGTATTCTTATTGTGCTGGGCCTTACATCGCTTATAGGGGATGCGGAAATGTCCGTTATATCCTTTGTAGGGGGTATGGTTCTTGTTGTATTTGGTTTACTTACGATAATACAGTCCCGGAATACATCTATTGATTCAGGGTTATCTGGTGGAGTTCTGGCAAACCCTGTTTCTGCAGGTCTACTAACTTCAGCTTCCAATCCTTATTTCTGGGTATGGTGGCTGGCTGCAGGAAGTGCACTTGTGCTCAAGGGGTTGGAGATAGGTATATTTGCTGCTGTGATGTTTGTAGTCGGACACTGGATGGCTGACCTTGGATGGTTTACCTTTGTTTCCACATCTCTTAGCAAGACGAGAAGTTTCT
>JASMTL010000053.1:0-3146 GCA_041694315.1 Methanosarcinaceae archaeon
TGAAAGCAATCCAGTGTGGCAAACTTCCCGATCCTGTGAAAAAAACACTCACAAAGCTGAATTTCGGATTGGGTTAATCATGGATATTTTTGTTTATGGGACTCTAAAAAATGGATTCTCCAATCATCATATAATCAGGGATTCTGTATTTATTGGAAAGGATACTACCTCTGATCAATATTGTATGTTCGATCTGGGTAGTTTTCCAGCTGTTGTGGACACTGATAATTGTTGCAATATCATGGGAGAAGTGTATTTTATTGACAGGGATATTTTGAATAGCCTTGATATACTTGAAGGCAAGTTCTTTACAAGAAAAAAAGTAAAACTGGAAAGCAACAGAGAAGTCTGGATGTATTTTCTTGATGCTTCTGCATGTAATACTTCTAAATTTCCCCTCATTCCCGATGGAGTTTGGAATAAATGAAAGCTGATAAACCCTCAATATGCTATGAGGCCCATGGTAACCTGTACCTGAACATAACCAATCAATGCAGTGCAGACTGTTATTTTTGTATCCGCAACCAGGGAGAAGGATTATATGGATATAATCTTTGGCTAAAAAAAGACCCTTCCGAAAATGAGATAATTGCAGAACTGGAAAAGCATGATCTGAAAAAGTATAAAGAGGTAGTTTTTACAGGATTTGGAGAACCAACAACCCGTTTTGACGTGCTGCTTGATGTCACACGCTGGTTGAAAGAAAGAGGCTCATATGTAAGACTGGATACCAATGGACACGGCCAGCTTATAAATCCCGATATTAATGTGGTTGATTTGCTTGTGGACGCTGGATTGGATGCAGTTTCAGTCAGCCTCAATGCAGAATCCGCAGAAGTTTATGACAGGATTTGTAAGCCATTATATCAAAACGCTTATAGTGCCCTGTTGGAATTTGCGGAAGAATCAAAAAAAGCAGGTCTTCATGTACGTTTCAGTGTGGTAGATGTTCCTGAAATTGATACTGAGAAATGCAGCCAGATCGCCAGGGACATGGGCGTGGATTTCCGCATAAGGGGCTAACAATTACACATTTTCAGATGTATTTTAGCAAGGAATCCCTTTTAGCAGAATGAATACGGTTCTTTAGAATAGAATTTAAAGCCTGCAGATCTCCTTTTTTGGCACTTATCGGTGCTACCCTGTCGATCCACTGCCGCCACGGAGGGAAAAGACCCAATCTTTCAATAATATCATCGAGGACCCTGTCTTTATCCTCATCCTTGATCTTATCCATTTTATTTACGACTATCAGGGGTTCAAGATCCATTTCTGTAAAAAAATCGAATATTTCTATATCAATGGGAAGCTCGCCCCGTTGATCCCAGCGATCCACAACCTCAACAAAAGAACCTGCATCAACTACTATGGCAGCGATGTTAATCCGCTGCCTTCCCTCTTCTATATAACGTACGATCTTATCCTTAACGATGTTCTGTTTGCGCTCTTTTACACCATTCATAAATCCAAAGCCAGGAAGATCGGTCATTACCAATTTCCCTTTCTTCACATGAGTGGGTTTCAGGGTGACACCAGGTCTTTTGCCAACCTTCACCTTGCGCCCGGAAAGAGCCTTCACAATTGAGGATTTTCCTACATTGGAACGACCGGCAAATACAATTTCAAAATCATTGTCATCCGGGATTGCAGTAGGTTTCATAAATCCCCCTGCTTTGTTTCAGCTATAGTCACTCTCCGGTCAAATTCCTGAAGGAATGCATCAAGTTTTTCTTCTGGAATACGGGCCCCGGCAGCCACTGGATGTCCGCCGCCACTACCTCCGTATTGGGGTGCGAGATCTCGCAAAAGGAGGTTGATATCCACACTGCTGTTACGGGAGCGCAAACTCAGGTCATAAGAAGCTTTATTTTTCCTGTGTTCGGCTGCAATCCCTATTCCTTTTCTTCCATAAGAGGCTGCATAAATTGCGGATTTGGATAGATAGCCCTCCGGATCTAGCACATAAGCTACTGAATGAAGGGGATGGACCAATTCCTTTACACGTATCCTCAAATCTTCCTCAATTCTTGACGCTTTCTTTGCATATGGAATGAGATCGGGTATTTCAGAAGGAATCAGATCATTGGAAAGGGGGTTAATGATTTCTCTTTTGAAATCATAGTTTCTGCCAACATATTGCAATGCCTGGATCAACGTTCCTGCCTGGAAATAGAGACTCCTTTTATCCCAATCCCTTGTCCATTTCTCAATTGCAGGCGTATTATCCCTGTAATCCCCTATTGCACCATACACCGCAATCCTGCGGATATCCCTTTCCAGAAGAGATTTGAAAGTCTTGTATGTAAGTTCTGCGGCACATGTAGTCAGATCATGGTAAAACCACGGTTCATCCCAGCACATCCTTGGAAGAGGATGGTGATCAATATAAGTGACATCCGCACGACTGGCAATATCATTGATTTTATTGTAGAGATTTACACATGAGCGTTCATCCACGGCTATATCGCAGATAATGACATTATCATAATCTTCAGCCATATCGAGTCTATTATGCAAACTCACCGGACTGGTAAAATAGACCCTGGCATCCGGGTATGCACTTTTGGCAATGGCTCCCGAACATACCCCATCCGAATCACCGTGTGTGAATATAATTGTATCAGTTTTTTTCATGTCTGTTCATATCAATATCACTACAATTATTAAAAATTGAGGGAATCATATATGATTTCCATTGTTACATTCACAAAATCTTTTACTGACCTCACCGAACCAAAGGGAGAAGTATTATTTGCCCCATTGATGGATTCGTTATCTGGTTTTACAGATTCATTGATTTCAACAGGCTCTTTTGGTTTTGCTTTTTCTTCAGCTTCATTAAAGATGTTAAGGGGAATGAGAATATTTCCCGATGATACAGCTCCACTGTAACCTGAAGAGTCTGAAAATGATGCGAAACTAGCCGGTAGTACCAATTTACCTTGTTCCTCCACTGTCAAAGAACTATCTATAGTAAAGGACTGATCCGGATATAGAACACCCGATTTGTCCTTATCTTTTCCTATTATTTCGCCTTCATCTGGCATTCTATCTTCAAATTTAACATATGCAGCACGATCTCCTTCATTTGTAGCTTTTGTACTGATATCTATAAAATAAGTGCCATCTTCTGCTTTTAACGAATA
>JASMTL010000054.1:0-12811 GCA_041694315.1 Methanosarcinaceae archaeon
ACCCATACTGGAGTGCGATTTCAGATTTTGCATCTCCTGATATGGAGTCTCTTGTTGATCTGGAAACAAGCCTCACCAAGTACACCATAAAGTCTGCTGCCAGTTTTTCGCATGAGTATCCCCTTTCTATTGTTCCGATCATGGATTACATGATCAGCAAGAAAAACGAGGTCAACAACCTGAGGATAATTACGAGAGGAAAGGCAGCTAATCTGGATGAAGATATAATTAAAAACCAGTTGGTGATTTGATGGACCTGGCAGTTGTAGGCGATGGTGAATTTGTTACCGGCTTTCGATTGGCCGGTGTGCAGAAAGTCTATGAGATTAATGAAGAATCCAAACTGGAGGAAACAGTAAAGGGAATATTCAACGATTCCTCCATAGGCATTCTTGTAATGCACAGTAATGATTTTAATAAGCTACCGGAGACCTTAAGAGACACTCTGAGTGAATCCGTCGAACCAACATTGGTTACCCTTGGCGGAACCGGACAAAGCTCTAACTTACGGGATAAAATAAAACAAGCGGTAGGTGTAGATTTGTGGAAATGAATGGTGAAATTTATCGAGTGGCAGGACCTGTTGTCACAGTCACCGGTATCAAGCCGAAGATGTATGATGTGGTAAAAGTAGGTCATGAAGGACTGATGGGTGAAGTAATCCGTATAGAGGGTGAAAAAGCTACAGTTCAGGTATATGAAGACACATCCGGCATAAAACCGGGAGAGCCTGTAGCAAATACGGGAATGCCTCTTTCAGTAGAACTGGGTCCAGGCCTCCTGGAAAGTATTTATGATGGTATACAGAGACCTCTGGAAGTTCTCCAGCAAAAAATGGGAGACTTCATTGAAAGAGGAGTAACAGCAAACGGTCTTACCAGGGAAAAGAAGTGGGAATTCACTCCTACAGTATCCAAAGGAGACAGTGTCAAAGGTGGAGATATTATCGGTGTTGTCCAGGAAACACCCAATCTCGAACACAAGATAATGGTCCCACCAAGAAAGTCAGGAACTGTAGAAGATATCAAAAGTGGTAAATTCGTAGTTGATGAGACTGTTTGTGTACTCTCTGATGGCTCTGAATTATCCCTTATGCAGAAATGGCCTGTAAGAGATCCCAGACCAGTAGGAAAAAAACTCTCACCAACAAAACCTCTTGTAACAGGGCAGAGAATCCTTGATGGAATGTTCCCTGTGGCAAAAGGTGGTACAGCAGCTATCCCCGGTCCTTTCGGATCTGGAAAAACTGTTACCCAGCAGCAACTTGCAAAGTGGAGTGACACTGATATTGTGGTTTACATCGGATGTGGCGAACGTGGAAATGAAATGGCCGATGTACTGAATGAATTCCCGGAACTGGAAGACCCAAAGACCGGAAGGCCACTCATGGAACGTACAGTTCTTATCGCAAACACATCCAATATGCCTGTGGCTGCTCGTGAAGCATCTGTTTATACAGGAATTACCATTGCTGAGTATTACCGTGACATGGGTTATGATGTATCTCTCATGGCAGATTCAACCTCCAGATGGGCAGAAGCAATGAGGGAAATTTCCTCCAGGCTTGAAGAAATGCCCGGTGAAGAAGGATATCCGGCATATCTGTCCGCCAGGCTTTCTGAATTCTATGAACGTGCAGGAGCAGTCCATTCTCTGGCAGGTCTTGATGGTTCCATTACTGTCATAGGTGCAGTTTCACCTCCTGGTGGTGACTTCTCCGAACCGGTTACACAGAATACCCTGCGTATCGTAAAGGTGTTCTGGGCACTGGATGCAAAACTCTCACAGAAGAGGCACTTCCCTGCAATTAACTGGCTTACCAGTTACAGTCTTTACAATGACAGGCTTGCAGGCTGGTTTTCAGAAAATGTCGGAAGCGACTGGAATGAACTAAGGGATAATGCAATGGATATTCTTCAGGAAGAAGCCGAACTTCAGGAAATCGTGCAACTCGTAGGTTCAGATGCCCTCCCTGAGGACCAGCAGCTTACCCTTGAAATTGCCAGAATGCTTCGTGAATACTTCCTGCAGCAGAACGCTTTCCATCCTGTGGACACATTCTGCCCATTTGATAGGCAATACAAACTTCTGAAATCCGTATCCACGTTTGGGGAAAAAGCAACCGAGAAAATGGAAAATGGTGTCCCTATCACCAAGATCATGGAAATGGAGTCCAAGGATGAACTTGCCAAGGTCAAATATGAAGAAGACTTTGATGCAGCCCTTGAAACAATCATGGCAAAGATGGATGAAGAGTTCACACAGCTTGGAGGCAACTGAAAATGACCAAAGAATACAAAACCATTGTAGATATTGCAGGACCACTCATCTTCCTTGAAAAAACCGAGCCTGTAGGATATGGGGAACTTGTTCAGGTAAACCTTCCTGATGGAACCACCAAGAGAGGTCAGGTCCTTGATACCTCCGCAGACATGGTTGTTGTACAGGTTTTCGAAGGTACACAGGGACTTAATGATGAATCCGGTGTAGTATTCAGTGGGGAAACCATCAAACTTCCTGTTGCAAAAGATCTTCTCGGTCGTATCCTTTCCGGTTCTGGGGAACCCCTTGACGGCGGTCCAAGAATTATACCCGAAAAAAGGGTAGATGTGAATGGGGCTTCAATGAACCCCTTTTCCAGGAGACCTCCTGAAGAATTTATCCAGACAGGAATATCCACCATTGACGGTACAAACACTCTTGTAAGAGGACAGAAACTTCCAATCTTTTCTGGATCAGGTTTGCCACACAATGAAATTGCTCTTCAGATTGCAAGACAGGCAAAAGTACCCGGTTCCGAAGAAGATTTCGCTGTGGTGTTTGCTGCAATGGGTATTACCAATGAGGAAGCCCAGTCTTTCATGGAAGACTTTGAGAAAACAGGTGCTCTTGAGAGGGCGACAGTTTTCCTCAATCTTGCAGACGACCCTGCAGTCGAGCGTATCATCACTCCCAGAATGGCACTGACAGCAGCAGAGTATCTTGCATACGAACACGATATGCATGTACTTGTAATCCTGACTGATATCACAAACTACTGTGAAGCACTCCGTCAGATGGGTGCAGCCCGTGAAGAAGTGCCCGGTAGACGTGGATATCCTGGTTACATGTACACTGACCTTGCGTCCCTCTATGAACGTGCAGGTGTTATCAAGGGTAACAAGGGATCTGTAACCCAGTTCTCTATCCTGACTATGCCCGGTGACGATATTACACATCCGATACCCGATCTTTCCGGTTATATCACCGAAGGCCAGATCGTAGTATCCCGTGAACTTCACCGGAAAGGTATCTACCCACCGATCAATGTGCTCCCATCCCTTTCCCGTCTGATGAACTCCGGTATCGGAGAAGGAAAAACAAGGGAAGATCACAAAGCAGTATCTGACCAGTTGTATGCCGGGTATGCAGAAGGACGTGACCTTCGTGGACTGGTTGCAATTGTCGGTAAGGAATCCCTTTCCGAAAGAGACCAGAGAATCCTGGAATTTGCCGATCTTTTCGAAGACCGCTTTGTAAGACAGGCAAAAGATGAAGACAGGAATATCGAAGATACCCTGGGCATAGCATGGGAAATCCTTTCCGAACTTCCGGAAGCACAGCTCACTAGGATAGACAACAAATATATCGAGAAATACCACCCTGCACATCAAAAGGCAGAGTGAACAAAGAGTGATCCACTATGGGTACAAAGGATGTTAAACCAACTCGTTCCGAACTCATTGAACTGAAGAAAAGGATAAAACTATCCCAGAGCGGCCACAAACTGCTGAAAATGAAAAGGGATGGTCTTATTCTGGAATTCTTTGAGATTTTGAACCAGGCCAAGGGTGTAAGGAACGAACTGGATGACGCCTATAACAATGCCACTGAAAAAATAGGGATTGCTGAGGCGGTCGAGGGCAGAATGGTAATAAAATCCACTGCTCTCGCTCTCAAAGATGGACCCGAAATAAGTCTCGAAAGCCACAACATTATGGGTGTGGTGGTCCCTAAGATCGAAGCATCCAGTGTGCATAAACCCATCAACAAAAGGGGATACGGTATTCTCGGGACAAGTTCCTACATCGATGAAGCTGTCGATTCATATGAGATCCTTGTTGACAAGATTATTCTTGCAGCAGAGATAGAAACCACTATGAAAAGATTGCTTGAAGATATCGAGAAAACAAAAAGGCGTGTTAATGCCCTTGAATTCAAGGTAATTCCCGAAATGCAGGAAGCAATGGACTTCATCCGTTTCCGGCTGGATGAGATGGAACGTGAAAATACCTTCCGCTTAAAGAGGATTAAGGCATAATGCCTGACACAGAACCTGATCGGCCAGGGCTGGCCGACAGACTTTTTTTAAAAATCACAAGACCCAATAACCTTGCGCGTATTTTGCGCTGGGCATGGTTAATATCCCTTATGATGCTGGTATTTGGTTATCTTATCATTTATTTCAGGATTTCAGAGTACCTGAATATCTGATTACATAATTGATCGAAACCAGTCAGTAAAGTATATATATCTTCTTCCACTATATATGAACCGTTAAATAAACAACATACGGTTCTATTAGTTGTGATATTTTGTTCAACAAAGGTGATATACCTATTTAATTTCATTTTGCCTGCATTATTTTTTAGCTGTGCGTATGTTCTTATGCAACTTTTGCAGGCAAATTCATTCAATAAGTAATATAAACTAAAAATGTGGTACATTTATGACACAGCATACACAAGCACAAAAAGAAATAGCTAAAAAAATCGATTCTGATACTGTTATTGCCAACTGGAAGGACTGGAGATGGCAGCTCAAGCATTCCATCGGTGATGTTGATACATTTGAAATCTTACTTGGCATCAAATTCAAACCAGAGGAAAAGGAGCAACTCAAACAAACCCTGGAAAAATTCCCATTATCTGTAACTCCTTATTATCTCTCTCTGATAGATTCCGATGATTTCAGGAATGATCCCATCTTCCTGCAGGCCTTTCCTTCACCAAAGGAGCTGGACATCGATGAAGATGATCTTGAGGATCCTCTTTCAGAGGATGAGGACAGTCCTGTTGAGGGAATCACGCACAGGTATCCGGACAGGGTACTGTTCCATATAAGTAACACCTGTTCGATGTACTGCAGACATTGCACACGTAAGAGAAAGGTGGGAGATGTGGATTCCATTCCTACCAGGGATGCGGTCTCTGAAGGACTGGAATACATCAGGAATACCCCACAGGTACGAGATGTCCTGCTTTCGGGCGGAGATCCTTTTATGCTGCCTGATGCTTATCTGGACTGGATTCTCACAAAACTGAGGGAAATTCCTCATGTTGAGATTATTCGTATCGGTACAAGGATGCCCGTGGTGCTTCCTTACAGGGTAACGGATGAGCTTGTAGAAATACTCAAAAAGCATCATCCTCTCTGGATCAATACTCACTTCAACCATCCACGTGAAGTAACGGCATCTTCCAGGGAAGCCCTGCGCAAACTTGCAGATGCAGGAATTCCCCTCGGAAACCAGACGGTCTTGCTTTCGGGAGTGAATGACTGCCACAGGATTATGAAAAGGCTTGTACAGAAACTTGTGCAAAACCGTGTACGTCCTTATTATCTCTACCAGTGTGACCTTTCGGAAGGCCTGTCCCATTTCCGCACTCCGGTTGGCAAGGGTATAGAAATAATGGAACACCTCATCGGCCACACAAGTGGTTTTGCAGTTCCTACCTATGTTATCGATGCTCCCCATGGAGGAGGTAAGATACCTGTCATGCCTTCCTATCTTATATCCTGGTCCACCAACAGGGTTATTTTGCGTAACTATGAGGGTGTGATCACCTCATATAAGGAACCGGATTCCTATGAGCCGATATACTGTGACCGTAAATGTGAGGAATGCAAATTACAGCTCAAACTTGACGATGCAGCTGAATATAAATCTACAGGTATTGCAAAACTGCTTGCCGATAATGATGAAGTTGTAAGTCTTGTACCGGAAGATACCGAAAGAATGGAGAGAAGGGACGTTGAGTGATATAATCGAAAATATAGGCAACTCTCTGATCCAGCACGGTACGTACAACAATCGTATTTACCTTATGAAATTGGATATTGGCGATCTGCCGGATATTATACCTGAAATGGATCAGTTGGCAGAACAACGCGGCTACAGCAAGATATTTGCAAAAGTCCCTGCAGATTCCAGAGTCGCTTTTGAAGCAAAGGGATATATAAAGGAGGCTGGTGTTCCCGGCTATTATTCCGGCAAGAAAGAAGCCCTGTTCATGTGTAAATATTTCTCAGAGCACAGACAGGAGGACACACAGGCCGAGGATGACCGGATCATCACCACTGCCAGAGGTAAGGCAGGAGACATCATGAAACCTGAATTACCCGAAGGTTTCCTTATACGGATATGTACGGAAGCGGATGTGCCTGCAATGGCAGAGATCTACGCCGAAGTGTTCCCTACATATCCTTTTCCTATCCAGGACCCGACATACCTGAAAAAGACTATGGAAGATAATGTTGTATATTTTGCAGTTGAAAATGAAGGTGGCATAGTTGCCCTTTCCTCTTCCGAGATCGATTTTGAAAACCGGAATGCAGAGATGACCGACTTTGCTACACTCCCTCAATTCAGGGCAATGGGCCTGTCCACTTATCTCCTCTTAAAAATGGAAAAAGAAATGAATAAGAAAGGGATTCTTGCACTGTATACCATCGCCAGGGCCGCGTCCTATGGTATGAATACTGTTTTTGCAAGGCTGGGGTATGAATTTACCGGAAAACTTATTCAAAATACCAATATCTCTGGAAATCTTGAAAATATGAATGTATGGTACAAGCATATCTGAGTAACTCTTAAATAAACATTCCCCATATAATTAGTGTTGACTAAAAGGGGAAAGATGATTTTTTATGGAAGGCAGTGACAATCCAGGGAATGAAAAACAAGTAAGTATGGAAAATGAACCCATATTTCCCTGGGATGATGAGTCTGCCGATGACAATAGATCCTTTTCTGAGCAAACTGAAGATACAGGCATTTCCAATCAAAAGGAAGATATTATTGCCGAAAATACGGATGATATCCACCATTTTGAAAAGACACAACCTGATGTAAGTGATATTACTGACAGTCCTGCAGGGTTTTTCCAGAAATTGACATCAATGGTAGGTCGATTGACCCGGCGCAGGGATTTCTTCCAGAAGATGGATGATATAAAACACGGAAACCAACAGTCCAAAGCAAAACAAACTGCAAGAAAATCCTTCCCTGCAGAGCTACAGGTTTCAGATGAGTTTGTCGATGAATATTTTTTAGATGAGGATACAGAAACCTGCGGACAATATCAGGAATCATTTCAGACGTACTCTGAAAACGTAACAGCTCCCCCATCCAATATGGAAATTGTTAAAATCAATACTCAGATAGAGAATATCAACCGTGTACTGGAAAATCTTGAGAATGAACAAAACACATTGTCTTCAGAAAAAAGGCAAGTTCAGGAAACTTTGGCTTCAGAGCTTGATTATACCGGCTCCAAAATAAACGACCTTCAGGACAAGATCGAGACAATTGAATTAAATGTTCAGTCCCTGCAGGAAGAAAAAAATGAAATCCGTGATGCCCTGCAGGCTATAGAACAAAACATGCAAACAATTACTACCTCACATACCAACCTGCAGCAATTACTGGAAGACAACAGGGAAGTTGCACAAGCAGGTATGGAATATTCCAAAAAAATAGTCCAGGGATTTGCGGATGATCTTGATGAACTCAAGACTTTTGATCAAAAAAATGAACGCAGGATGAATGAAATTACAGATACCCTTTCTCTTCTTATGACTGACATATCACTTGTGAACAGCCAGAACCAGGAAGAAGGCAGTAAGGTTGAAGAGTATCGGAAGGAAAGTGTACAGTTAATCGAGGAACTGAAAAACTTTGTTGATGATGAACTCAAAAAAACAGGCTCTGCCGGTTATCATACCGGCGGCGATGGTGTTATTATAAATAATATTGCCAAAAATTCCACCAATATAAAACTTTGTATGGAGTGGCTTGAGTATCTCATGGAACTTGTTGGAAGGAATAATTTACAGGAAATCCTGGCTTATTACGAAGAACTCGGATGGATAAGTGAAGATGTACGTCTGGATCTTTTGAGATATGCAGAAGGAATTGATTTCTATATAGAAAAAACCGACTGGAAAATGTCCCCTGATGAACATGTTAGATCCATCTGGTTCATGGAAAAACTTGCCGGACTTGAAGTTGACAGGAACAAACTTTCTGTTGTGGAAAAAGATATAAAGAAAGTCAAGAATGGCACGGAAATCTACGGGATATAATAATAGTTATATTTTATTTTACAATATCCACTTCCAGTTCATTTTGCGTTACATGAAAATAAGTGATTCCTCCGGCTTTTACGTCATAATTTAATGTTACTGAAGATGCGTCATAATCTACCGGGTCACTTTTACCGGGACTATTAATATTAAACACCACTGCACCATCTTTGGTGATCAATTTTAAATAATGCTGCGTGAGATCATTCAGTGAAAAAGATGTATTTCCATCCTCTATTACAACATCAGGAAGTTCGGTTGTATCCCCCGGGGAATCCCATGAAAAATCCGGATCTGCAACTTCTTTATAGGGGGCATATTCCATGATAAAAGAACTGTTTAGAAAATTCACTGTGCATTCCTGTTCATTTTTTTTGCCATTGACCTGAAATAAGTCCACTCCTTCCCAGTACTCTATATAATCAGTACCCAAGGATGTATCCTTATAGGTAACATCAATTTCCAGCTGATCAGAACCACCTTTTTTTGCAAGATTATATATCAAGGTTTTTGTATCTGAGGTTGCTTTTATTTCGTAGTTGGATGGATTCAATCCTTGATTGGCAGCCGCTTCTAAGTTCAGAGAGAAATGATATATAGGCTGGGTCTTTGATGCATTAACAGCTCCTATCTTTATCTGGTTGGTAAGGGTCGATGTTCCCATGGGAGGAACTACGTCCAGTTCAATAATTGCGGTTTTATTTACGTCATCTTTATTTGCATTGGCATAGACCAATGACTCTGCATAATTGGCCCATGCATCATAATATTCACTTTCAATATAGATATAGACCTTATCAGAGGTCACAGGATTTGTTCTTGATGTCGATATGGATGTGTTGGGATACAAGACAAAAGGTATGTTGTCCGATGTTATGGCAATGTTTAATTTTCCTTCCCCTGACGTTGAGGAGGAACCGTTGATCGTCATTATGGGTAAAGTGAGTGTTTCCCCATTGTAATGAAATTCCGGGGGTGAAACCATCACAGAACCGCCATTATTCTTGTACTTTGACCAGATGCCACCACCTTCATAAGCAATCTGCCTTTCATTGAGGGTATATTCAATGGTACTCAATGAGCAATTAAACTCCTCTAGGCCAGAACCTGTACTATTCTGGATGACGATTCTTATATTACTACTATCGGAATTAGAATAATCCTCAACACTAACTTCGCCTCCCATGAGAGAAAATGATGTAGTCTGGAGAGGAGATTCCCCGAGGGCTACTTTACTTATACGGGAATCAAGAACTGTAAACCCCTGCTCTATTTTTTGTGCTTTTGAATCATCCTTCAGTTCATCGATTGCAGGGACACTGTAGACCATCATTGCACTGATGGATACTACAGTAAGAGCAAACATGAGGAGGATTCCAATAACAGAAGATACTGCCTTGCAGGAGACGGATAGGTTACTTTTTTCTATCATAACGTCCACACCATTATTCAACTCTCACCTTCATAGGTGAATGAATTATATACACATTTATATTTTCGGAAAAATCGTCTTTTCTTAAATGTACAGTTGTATTTGTTTCATCTTTGTTTATTACCTGCATACCCATTGTTTCATTCAGGTAATTTTCCCAGCCAGCATAATAATCACTTTTCACAGTAATATCAACAGATGAAACATTTTCATAAAAAAATAGCGATGAATCTTCCCTGTCTGCAATAACCCTGATTAATCCCTTTCCCGAAATTCCATTTGAACCCATTACTGCAGCAACAGGTATTATCATATTGTTGTCGGAAAGGACAAACCCGGGGTTTTTGACCATAATTGTACCTTCATTCCCATATCTTGCCCAGACACCTGTATTTTCATAAGCTACTACAGTTTCTTCATAAGAATGTTTAATCTCTCGCATTTGCCTCTCGAATGTTTGATTCTCCAAACCTGCAGGCACGGATGAAGAATTCCAGATTTGCATTGTTACATTGATGGTACTGGTGCCGCTGACCAGAACACTCCCATCATACATTTTTAGTTCAACTGATTGTGAAGGAGCTACATCAAAAACTACTTTATTGATATTCTCACACAGTACATTATGACTCTGCTTTATATTTTCAATATGGCCATGTTCCTGAATGTTTTGAAGGGCAGGATAACCCGCCACTCCTATAATAGATATGGCTATTAGCATTATTCCAAGTATCAGTATTGTATCAACTACTTCTGACACTCCCGATTCGGACTTAATGATTTTTTTTGGGATAATACGCATAAGATCGCCATTTTTCAGTGGACTTCTATTATATCCGTAGTACTGTTGTAAAAGAAGTAATGCCCACCCTCGACACTGCTTATAGTAGCGGATTCTATATTTGTTGTTGTCAATTCATATGGGACCTGGACCCTGCTCTCAGTAATACCGTCTGATTCAAATATTATTTCCCCTGTCTGGTTTGAAATTTGCATATAATAATATTCATCCGCTACCTTCATAGGTAACACTATATTGGATTGTATTTCTTCGACATTACCTCCGGATCTTCTGGTAAGATTTATTATTGTATCGATTTTAGTAAGCTGAAGGGCAATGCTATTGCCATGTATTTCAAATTGCTCCCGCATAACGGACTGTTCGTTCCGATTCATCATTACATAGGAAGAATTCATCACGAACATAAATACCATGATCGTTATTACAAATGTCAAAATAAAACCAATAGCTGTAGAGACACTCCTTTCGTCATGGTATATTTTTTTCATATTAATCACTCACGGGACTGTTATCGGGAAGGTCACATTGATTTTGTTTTTACTCGTAGAGATATCTGTCGTTGCATTGATTACCTTGTATCTATCGCACCTGAAAGAATCACCGGTAGTGAGTTCTCCGGATAGTGAATACAGTCCAATAAGATTACTTGAATTAAAATATTTCAGGCTGTATGTTTCCCCTGCTGTATTGTTGTCAAACTGGTAAGTTATATTGCCTTTGATATCTATGAAGGACGGGTCGATGTTATAGGTTTGATTTGAAACATTAGCTTTTATATTACTTCCGTCATCGTATATTTTCATAAACCAGATGGATGAACCGGATTGATTTAAGGCATGCACCTCGAAAGGTTCGGATACATTCCCAAGGTTACTGGTATTAGTTATTTCCATTGTAAAATTATCCACATTATTCACATCATTAATTACTGTCCATTCCTCCTGTCCTGAGGATAAACCGTTTTTTGTAAAATATGCATCCTGGAGAGTACTGTTGGTAAATGAAAACGACACTCCCTGATATGCATATAATATCGTAACTTCATGGGAATAATTTTCAAGATAGTGACTGAAGACTGTATGATTGAAAGAAGAACCTGTGGTGGCATTGTAATAGGCTGCCTTTGTCGCTTCATCGGTCATACGGACAATATTTGATACCTCAAAATAACTGATATCATTATTGGATTCAGCGGCCATGTTGCTTGCATAAATAATATTATTTAGCATTACAGTTGAAACTACAACCATAAATCCTATTGTAAATGCAGCAAGCAGCAACATCTGTCCTGAATCATTAAACTTATCCATTATTCACTTCCTCTTTTACATACGCCACATTGTGAGTTTTACATCAACTATATTGTAGAAATCCGTTGTATTGTCCATGTCTGGAATTGAAGTTTTGTTCTCAAAGGAAGAGGAATTTGCAAGATCGCTATTTGAAAGTACAACTTTCCTTGAAACGATCACAGCATTATCAGAGGGGTCACCATTGTATATGTAAGGTGATGTGAGAGTATTCTCTGAATCCAGCCTGAATGTGAATTCCATATTGTGGGCGATCCCTTTTGCTACCAGGGTTTGTTGCAGCAATTCTTTGACCGGACCACTGATAGTATCACTGCCGTTTGTTCTGGATCTATAATGAGTACCATTCCAGACATATTCATCACCACTCCAGCTTATGATCTCTTGTTTGAGTTGAGAGTTCTGGTCATATTGTGAATGGTCAAGTGCCATTACAATATCCTGTCCCATGGTATATAGCTGTGATTCAATGTGTGCATTTGCTGTAGACGAGGTCAAAGGAGTAATTGTGGTTGCCTGAACAGCAAATATGAGTACACCGATCATTACCATAGCTGCCATTATGGCTTCAAGCGTGTGAAGTTGTGCCGAATCATTATTACGGAAAATAAATTTCAGTGCCAGTTTACCACACCCTTACAGATATTGTGGCTGTTTGTAAATCATTGTTTTGGGAATCTTCAAAAAGAACTGTTCTTTTTGTTTGTCCTACGTTTCCAACAGACGGCAGGGTCTTTCCGCCCATGTACATTGTCGATGAACTATTTTCGATAGTTACATTCAGATCATAACTGCTAAATTCTCCTTTTAATCCGAGAGAGGATAAAGTCGTATCATAATTGCTATTGAGCAATGAAAAAAAAGTTTCCGTATTTTCTCGGTTAATGAGATTGGTCGTGGTCATGTCTCCATAACTCATTT
>JASMTL010000055.1:0-5116 GCA_041694315.1 Methanosarcinaceae archaeon
GGTCCATGATCGGTATGGTCTTTGCAGGGAATACACTCCAGCTCTTCATATTCTGGGAACTTACCAGTATCACATCATTCATGCTTATCGGTTATTGGAGAGATAAACCCGCTTCCATCTACGGAGCCACAAATTCCCTGCTGCTCACAGCAGGTGGCGGTCTTTTCATGCTGGCAGGATTTATCCTGCTACATACTATTACAGGTTCCTATGATATCGCTACTATTCTCCAGAACCCCGCGATGATTGAAAACATCAAAGCTCATCCTTTCTTCTTAATAACACTGATACTTATCCTGATAGGTGCAGCTGCCAAATCCGCACAGGGGCCCTTTTACATATGGCTTCCAAATGCAATGGAGGCTCCCACACCAGTCAGTGCTTTTTTGCATTCAGCAACAATGGTTAAGGCCGGAATATATCTGGTAGCCAGGATACACCCCATATTTTCAGGTACAGAAGCCTGGTTTATCTTAGTAAGTGGAATTGGCATATTCACAATGCTGCTTGCGGGATTTTTGGCATTCCGCCAGACAGACATCAAAGCAATCCTGGCCTATTCAACTATCAGCCAGCTGGCATACATGATGACAATGTATGGTTACACATCCTACCACGAACCCGGCTTAGGAGTGGCAGCAGCAACTTTCCATCTTCTCAATCACGCAACTTTCAAAGCGTGTCTTTTCCTGGTAGCAGGCATTGTTGCACACGAAGCAGCCACCAGGGACATACGCAAACTCGGTGGCTTGCGAAAAGACATGCCTATTACCTTTATCATTGCATCCATAGCAGCCCTTGCAATGTCAGGAATTCCACCTCTTAATGGTTTCCTTAGTAAGGAAATGTTCTATGAAACCTCGGTTGAGATGGGACATATTCTCGGAGGACCTTTCACATTCCTGATACCGGCAGCAGCAGTACTGGGAGGTGTGTTTACCTTTGCTTATTCCATCAAACTTATCGACGGGATATTCCTGGGGGAAAAACACCATGACCACCTACCTGAACATATACATGAACCACCGTACACAATGCTTATTCCTGCAGCATTCCTTGCAGGCCTGGTTATCCTGTTTGGCCTAGTCCCTTCGATTCCGATCCACAATATAATTGAACCTACAACCGCGGGAATCTTGCTCGAGGAAGTACATCTGCATGTCAAACTCTGGCATGGTTTTACACCAGCCCTTTTCATGACAGTAATCACTTTCATAGCAGGCCTGACAATTTACACACGCTATGATAGTATAGCGGCCTGGCAGGATAGGTTTAATGCAAAATACCCCCGGGTAAGTGTGAACTATTACTATGACAGGATTATTGATGGAGCAAAGGGAAGCGCAAAAGGATTTGCCAATTTTGCCCAGCCCGGTAGCATAAAGCTCTACATCTATGCTATATTATTTTTAATGGTCATACTGTTTGCCATACCAGCATTCATGATGGCAACACAGGTGTTCCCTGCCAACCTTAATTTTGACATTCCCCCTTACGAGGCACTGATAATGGTCCTCATGGTCATCGCAGCAATTGCAGCAGCAACCCTTCACAGATACCTGGCTGCTGTAATCGCACTTTCGGCTGTTGGTTACCTTGTCAGTCTGATATTTATATATCTCAAAGCACCCGATCTTGCTCTTACACAGGTGCTTGTGGAAACCCTCTCCACAATAATATTCCTGCTTGTAATAGCAAAGATTCCCCAGACATTCAAGGAAAAAATTCCAAAAACCACTTTGATAAGAGATATAGGGATTTCATTTACTGTTGCAGCAACTGTATTGATCCTGTTACTTAATGCAACACAGGGCATAGTACCACCATTTGAATCCCTGTCCTATTATTTCCTGGAAAAAAGTGTTCCACTTGCAGGAGGGCATAATATTGTAAATGTAATCCTTGTGGATTTCCGTGGTTATGATACGTTGGGAGAAATTTCAGTGTTATGTCTGGCAGCCCTGGGAGTCTATAACCTAATACACAGCAGAGGTGAAGGAGAATGACAACATTAATTACAAAAACAATTACCAAAGTCTGCATACCCCTTGTTATCCTGTTCTCAATATCCCTCTTACTTGCAGGACATAATAATCCGGGAGGAGGATTTATAGGAGGCGTAATGTTTGCTTCGGTAATCTCCCTGACCTATGTTGTTTTCGGTTTGAAATATATCAAATCCTTCTTTAACCCTTCATGGGATAAATGGTTCGGTTTTGGATTACTTCTTTCTTCACTAACCGCTTTTGGGGCAATTGTATATGGACATAATTTCTTCAGGAGTTCAATTAAATTTGTAGAGATTCCCCTCTACGGTGAAATAGAGTTGGCATCAGCCACCCTCTTTGATATTGGAGTATATTTTGTCGTTATTGGCACTCTGCTACATATATTCAAAAACGTGGGTGAAGACAAATGAACAATACAATATTATCGATTGCAATAGCCCTGATCTTTGGTGTTGGGACATTTCTAATCCTGCGCAGGGACATCATAAAAATCATCATTGGTTTATCCCTCATCTCCCATGCAGTAAATATGCTAATAGTTTCAACCGGAGTATTTGATGGTGAAAAAGCTCCTATAATAACAGAGGGGCATCATGGTTCTGGCAGCGGGATAATTTTTACAGATAAATTATCAGAAGGTATACTTGCACCAATAGTACCTTCTGGAATGGAAACCCCTTTCGTAGATCCGCTTGTACAGGCTCTTGTACTGACAGCTATTGTCATCAGTCTCGCAACAACTGCATTTATACTTATATTGGCCTACCGCATCCATGAAGAATACGGTACCACCGATGTAAGGATACTCAGGAGGCTGCGGGGATGAATATTCAGGAACATCTCCCAATACTACTGGTTGCAATACCCATACTTATGTCAGCATTAATGATAATGCTGCGTTCCAGACCAACTTTCCAGAAAATCCTCAACATAATTGTATCAGCATCCATATTATTGATGAGTATTATTCTCCTCTTGCAAGTATGGAAGAGCGGAATACAGGTTTACGAAGTTGGGGAATGGGGTAAATATGGCATCATACTCGTTGCCGACCTGCTGGGCTCCGGGATGGTTGTATTGAGTTCAGGGATATCCCTGCTTGCGCTTATATATTCCCTTGATTATATCGAAGGAAAGTCCCTGAACACAACATATCATTCTCTTTTTAACCTGCTTGTTGCAGGCTTAAATGGAACATTCCTCACAGGGGACATTTTCAATATGTTCGTGTTTTTCGAAATACTGCTGCTTTCATCATGCGGATTGGTAGTAGCTTCGGAAAACGGAGGTGTCACAAAAGTTTCCGATAAAATGGAGGCAACCTTCAAGTATCTCATACTGAACATAATCGGTTCAATGCTAATGCTGGTTGCAGTTGCCTCCCTCTATGCAACGGTGGGCACACTGAACATGGCAGACCTTTCAGTGAAAATATCCGCACTGAGTGATGCAGGGACCCTACCCTGGCATATCTATTTCATTGCTTTATTATTTCTCATCGTTTTTGGTAACAAGGCAGCCATATTCCCTCTTCATTACTGGCTGCCGGATGTCCACCCGACAGCTCCATCACCCATAAGTGCCATGCTTAGCGGCGTTATGATCAAAGTGGGAGCATACGGAATTCTCCGGGTATATTTCCTGGTCTTTAAAGATGCACTGTTTTTACTGCAACCAATTATCATCCTGCTTGCATTGATTACCATAGCAATAGGGGCTATTGCTGCTGTAGGCCAGAATGATGTCAAACGCCTACTTGCCTATTCCAGCGTCAGCCAGATAGGTTATGTTTTTCTGGGGATTGGAATGGGAACAGCTTATGCCCTTGCAGCTTCTTTGGTATATCTTGTTAATCATGCAATTGCCAAATCCATGCTTTTCCTCACATCCGGCGGAATCATCCATCATGCAGGAACCAGAGATATGAATGAAATGGGAGGAATGGTGAAAAGTGCACCCCTTATGAGCAGCATGTTCCTTATAGGAGCAATGTCCATTGCAGGACTGCCACCCTTGGGAGGTTTTATAGCAAAATTTGTCCTTTTTGACGCGGCCATGCTAGGGGAATATTATTTGGCAGTGGTTATAGGATTTGCATTCGCAGTTTTCACAATATTTTACATGTTCAGGGCATGGCTACTCATGTTCTGGGGTGAAGTAAGGGACTCTGAAAAGTACGGCCCGTATTCATCACATGGACTTTCACCAATGATAACAGTACCGATAATTATACTTGCAGCCGCCATACTCATCCTTGGTGTATATTCAGAACCATTGATGGCCCTTTCAAGTGAAATTGCAAATCAGCTACTTGATCCACAACCATATATCAATGCAGTCCTGGGAGGGGAAGTACGATGAAAAAATATGTGCTATATTCCATTGCACTGGGTTTTATCTGGTGTTTTGTTCACGGTGTTGTAAATCTTAGTAATTTCCTCATAGGTGCCATGATCGGACCATTCCTGATCAGGCCATTTAAGGAACTCTATAATTTCGGAGAGGAATTTTCATACAGGGATAAATTAAACCGCATACCAAAACAGATACATTATCTCTCCATACTCATAGTTGAGATTGTAAAGTCAAGTATCGTTGTAGCAAAAATTGTACTGCAACCAAAAATCGATATAAAACCCGGAATTATAGCAGTTCCCATCAGGGCAAAAACAGATGTTGGTATTACAGCTATCGCAAATACCATCACCCTGACGCCGGGAACCCTTACTATTGATGTATCTGATGACAAATCTGCATTGTATGTACATTGTATTGACATCGACAATGCAAAGGAAATACGTGATTCCATAAAGGACGATCTGGAAGAATATGTACTGGAGGCTTTCGAATGAACACAATCCACTTGCTTGACATAGCACTTGTATTTATGGTATTATCAATCATCCCCTGTATCCACAGGATTATCAAAGGTCCGACAATTCCCGACAGGGTTATTGCAGTCGATGCCCTTACAACAGTAATTGTGGTTATGCTGGGTGTTTATTCTTTTGTCCAGGGATCTGTGTTCTTCATGGATGTAGCTCTTGTGATTTCTATTATAGCCTTTGTAGGAACCGTCACAATCGCAAAATATCTGGATGAGGGAG
>JASMTL010000056.1:0-3903 GCA_041694315.1 Methanosarcinaceae archaeon
AAAAAGAATTTTTCCAGAGTTTTGATTGAATATATCAACAAGGATATCGAATCGTGCCTGAGGGAAAAGATGATCAAGGATTGTAAGATGCGGGACTTCTGTGAACAAAAATTCAATGAACTGCTAGGAGAAACCTCCTACCTCATAAGCAAGGATGATGTGAAGAAGGAAACTATTGAAAAATACTGGAAAGAGATAGAAAACCTACGTAAAATGACCGGTATGCCAATGTGCGACCAGTGTTTCTCACATGTAAATAACCTCTACCGGAAGCAGGTAGATGTAATGCAATCCCTGCAGATATATGATCGCCAGAACAGGGAGCAAAAGGCAGATGAATTGCCTGTCGAAGTAGTATCTGCCATCTGCGAACCTGTGGCAAACAAACAACGATTATCCATACTAAAAGCTCTTGCAGCAACCCCCAGAGGATTCTCAGAACTGTCCAAAATTACCAACCTGAGAGGAGGAAATCTCCTGTTCCACCTGCAAAAACTCCTGGATACACAGATGATAGTCCAGCAGGGAGAAAGAGGTGATTACTACATATCAAAAAAAGGATATGCAACCCTTGAAGGGCTACATGCCATATATTCAAAAATTGATAACAATTGAACTTACAATATTTTAATTAATACCGGATAACCCTCACCGATGCCATCAACAATCTCATCAGCAATCGGAGAACCTTTACGTACCTTGATATCCCCGTGCCTGCTCACGGTTGCAGTGAAAAGGTATTGCTCACCGACAAAAACCTCCACATCGGTCTTAGCCAGTTCCGGAGCTGAAAGTACAACATGTTTCTTCGTATGCTCGACTACCGGCCTGACTTCCATAGGAACTTGCCTTTTGGATTGGCCATCAAACTGGCGTACATCGATATGTACTCCCAGCATTTTTTCAATGCGGTCAATCACAGAGCCCCCTTTTCCTATTACTTTTGGGACATCATGTTCAAAAACCCGCACAACAGCCTTACTATCATTCACCATTTCCACTTCTACCGGACCACTGACATAATTTTCCACAACCTCACGTATTTCGCCTTCGGCCAGGTTCCAGGCAGGTTTCTTGAATTCCAGTGCAACAGGCATCACAACTACCTGCTCACCATAGGTGTAAATCTCATATTCCACTTTGCCTGTTTCAAAATCCGACACTGTGATTACCGGTCTTGCAAGATCAGCTTCGGTCATACCAGAAGGAACCTTTACAGTGAAATCCAGTATCTGGACCTTTGCAACTTCTCCTTTTTCGATAAATACAACCGTATCGACTACCTGTGGAATCACTCCCAGCTCAACCCTTCCAATCAGACGCTGTACGGCATCTACTGCCCTGTTGGCATGTACTACACCGACCATGCCCACACCAGCAAGCCTCATGTCAGCAAATATACCGAAATCCCGGCTTTTTCTGACCTCATCATAAATCGTATAATCCGGCCTCACAAGCAAAAGGACATCTGCAGTATTGGCCATATCACCATCCAGCGGGGCATACTGGGTAATCTCGCGGGGCACCTGAAGATCCCTGGGGGATTCCATAGTCTTTACAACATAACCACTTTCATGCAAATATATAGCAAGCCCGGCTGCAAAAGTTGATTTGCCCGCCCCGGGAGGTCCTGAGATCAGGATACCCCTCTGCATATTCACACGTTCCTTAAGCTGCTCACTGAGCCTGTATTCATCGAATTTCACAGAAGCTACCGGACGCACAGCGGTAATTTCAATGTCATCAGAGAATGGTGTCTGTGAGATAGCAATCCTCATATTACGAATCTGCAGAACGGAAGCCCCTCCCATAGACATTTCAATAAAAGATTCATTGTCAGCACGGGCCCTCTCCAGAAGTTCTCTGGACATCTGGTGCAGTTCACTATAACTGCAGGGTTCATCCCGGATTTTTTCAAATCTCACATCCCCTATACTGCCTCTTTTGGCCATTGGGGATACTTTGTTTTTCAGGTGTACCGACATCGTGTCATCAGTGAAGAAATTCTCTATGTGCAGAGGAATAAACTCAGCCGATGGTGGATGAATATATTCCACCTCCAGCCCCCTGGCACGACCAAAATCCGCCTGGAGCCTGTCCCCCGTAACAAAAAGTGCATCAAAATCCTCTGCAGTTGATCGTATAAGGGCATCTATTTCCCCTCCTTTTGCAAGTTGCACCTGCTCAAGACTGGGGCGCTCGCCCACAAAATCAAGCTCTATAAGACCTTCCTGTTCAAACTGATTAAGCTGGTTAAGTTCTTCCAGCCCCGTTTGCCCAATCTCAAGCCCCCTGTTTGCCTGGGCTTCCAATTCGGCCACTACAGCTTCGGGGATCAGAAGCTTTGCTCCCCTGTACTCTCCCTCCTTCACCTTTTGGGAAACTCGGCCATCTATAACTACGCTTGTATCGGGTACGATCTTCAGAGCTTTAGGATTATCCATAATTATTGCTATGATACGAAGATATTTAATTTAATTGCATCGTGAGTACGAATCAGTAGACATCATCAGGATCAAAGACCCTTTCACCAACTATATCTCCATTGATATTCCTGTAAAAACATGACCTGTAACCCACATGGCAGGCCCCCCCATCCTGCCTTACTTTCAGGAGCAGGGTATCCATATCACAATCCACAAGGATGTCCTTTACATATTGAATGTGCCCGGAACTCTCCCCCTTTTTCCACAACTTCCCACGACTGCGGCTCCAGTAGTGTGCAATACCACTATCAAGGGTTTTTTCAAGGGATTCGCGATTCATGTATGCAAACATCAATACATCCCCGGTTTCATCGTCCTGTACAATTGCCGGAATAAGGTTATCTTTGAATTTCATGTCATCTATAGCTATCATCTAATCGCCGTAAATAAAACTATAACTATAAAAACTAAGAGGAATCAATATATAAAAGAATTGGAGATTTAAATATATCAATATCCCTGACATGCATGCCAACATAATTGAAAATAATCATAAAGATGTCTGTGACATTGAATTCAGAATGCGGGAAAGGAAAGGAGATTGAGCTTAAAACTATTACGAGGATACCTCAAAATTGATAATTCAAACAGGTGGAAAAATGAAACAAAACGTTACACAAATATTGAAGGACATTTTCACATCATCTGGATACAGGATAGTGGACTCCAGTATCGCTGACCTGATCGCAGAAAAAGATGAAAAGAAAATGTATATAAAATTCAGCAATCTCCTGAATACATCATGTATTGAAGATTTTGCATACAATATCTGCGATGGAGCCGGTCTAATAGTAGCAACAGAAAATGCTTCTCAGGAACAGATTGAATTTGCAAATCAAAAAGGGGTTATTGTATTGGACAGGGAAGAACTTGCATACCAGATAGGTAACGCTGTGCTTGCAGACATCGAGGGGGAAAATCTTGAACTGGGAGGACAAAGTGCCCCTGTCGAAAAAACCACTGAAGAATATATCATCGCTGATGACAAGAAAAAGAAACCAGATGTGTTTTCCGGCAACAAAAACGAAGTGGAAAATAGAGCAATTGAAAACAAACCTGAGGTGAAACCTGACGTCGAAGCACCTTCAGTTGAAAACAAGGTAATCGACTTGCAAAGTGCCCCTGTAAATATTACCGGCGAGCGTGCAATATCAATAGCAAGGCCACATCAGAGGGATGTCACGAATGCGGCACTCAAGTTTGTACCTTTGTGGAAATATACTTATGAGATTCAGGCACAGAGACAATTCAGATCCAAGATAATAGACATAGAAGGCGATGGAGAGGGATACTTTAACTCAATGAATGAAATATTTGAGGATTTTGATCTGACTGAAATAAGTAATCAGGTAGAAGTAGCAGTCAACGACTATGAGGTCAAAGCCCCAATTGTTACAAAAGAAGAGGCCACCAAAGC
>JASMTL010000057.1:0-13546 GCA_041694315.1 Methanosarcinaceae archaeon
TAGGCAGCTCTTGGGCAGTTCAGGGAAACAACCTGCCAGGAACCCATGGAAAAGTGTTTTCCGTCCTTGAAGTTGAGCTTTTCTTCAAATTCATCATCATCTTCTGCATTTGCCGAAAACTGATAGGCACAGCACTGGTAACAGGAAATTCCTTCACCTGCACCCCTGTAAGGAGGAAGCTGGTTATCAAAGTAAGGAGTGCCAAACTTGGCGGTAAGTTCGAATGTCAGGTTATAAAGATCATCATAGGTCGGAAGTTCTGGATGGGCACGATTGAACATCTCATCCTCTTCCATGAAATCAGGCTCAATGGAAATCTCCGGTTTGGGGAAATTAAAGGGTTTACCCCAGTAATCACCTTCAAGCATGACATTCATAAGCGCCTGGAAACCAAGACGGACCTCCCTTTCATAATCACCATAAACCCTAACGTCACTACCATCCGAACCATCCCAGACACGTCCGCGATAGACTACAGGTTTATCTCTCCATAGTTTTGGAACCCCGGGAGAAAGCTGTACGGAGGAAAAAACAAGCTGACCTCCCCGGGCTACCATCATCTGAGTCATCTCATAAACAAACATCTGCATCAGCTGTTCGATCTCCTTGTAGGACTTACCCTCTAAAAAGGGCGCAAGGAACGTAAGGAAGTTATAAAATCCCTGACCGCCGGCAAAATTCGTCTGGGCACTACCCAGGGCTTTCACTGCATGAAGCACAGCAACTTCGGCTTTCATTGCAGGACCTGCAACACTTGCCTTGGCACCGGAACCATCCGGCATGAGTCCATAATAGAAGAAATATCTCAAATCCCAATCCTGACAGAAAGCCCGGGTTCCCATGTATTCCAGATCATGGATATGCAGATCACCATTCAGGTGAAGGTCGGAAAGTTTGGGTGGCAGAAGTAGAAGATACTGTTCCTTGGAAATTTTGTCGGCCTTTTTCTTGTGAGAGGTTTCCGCATTCTCCTGGAGATTGGCATTTTCCTTGGCTTCAAAGCCGGTACCCATATCGATCTCGCAGGCATCATAAACAGGAGTACCTACCCTGGTGGAAATATTACGCCATTCCACATCATTGCGCTCAATCAGGACCATATTAACAACTTCCCTGATGAGAGGGCCGGAGAGGAATCTGAGATTCATACTACGAATTCTTTTTTCCGTTTCCTTTGCTATACCAAGGGCCTCATCCCGGGTGATAGCCGGGATACCATGGAAACGTTCACTGAGAGAGGTTTCTTTCAGTAACTGGTTTACAACGATATTGCGGTCCCATTCAACCATGTGTCCGTCAGTGGTCCTGACTTTAGGCATTATTGAAACAAAACTCCCATCAAGAGTCTGCTGTCTTGGAGATGGTTCGGAAGTAGTTTCAACAATATTGGACGAAGGGACGGTGTCCTCAGGGACACCGCTTATATCGGTATTTTTCACTTTCTTTTCAATTTCTTCTGCCATAGAATCCATATTAAGCCCCCGTTTAATTTAGCAAATCCTGAAGGACATCCATATCCACATCACTACCTTTGAATATATTGTCAGATGTAAGGAAATCATCCCCTATCTGCAATACAGGTGCTTCGCTTGTAAAGACACCATTTATGCGCAGTTCTGTAAGTGCTTCTGCAGATGTCATATCTGCTTCTTCAAACTGTACATTATTCTCTTTTAGCGTCGCTTTCAGACGGGCACATTTCGGGCAGACCTCGGTGGTATAGACAATAATTTCAGACATGATACTCCATCCTTGTAACAATAAACACCATCAGGAGAGCCAAAGAAGATAGAAAGGAATCAACAATCGTAAATCAGATCCCGATTTCCCCTAAACTACTGACTTCCCGCAGTAAGTAGATACGAAATAGGATTCATTCACTTATAATGCTTTTTCACCCTATGTCTGAATACACCGTATAGTAATTGGTAACAGATATGATACACAATAAAACAACATGAAACTCAGAAATTTATTATGTTACCCGACCTGGTAACAGATGAAAAAAGAATTTTTCCAAAAGATGTATAACCTAAACACCGATAATAGCAGTAACTTGAACCAATTGAGGTGTGCAATATAACCGACTTACTTACATCAGGATGCAAGCCCATAGATGAACTTCTTGGAGGAGGATTTGAACCGGGAGTTGTGACCCAGATATACGGAGAATCCGGAAGCGGAAAAACAAACCTCTGCCTCCAGCTTGCAGTCCATTGTGTAAAGAATAACAAAAAAGCAATCCTTGTTGATACTGAGGCAATCTCACCGGAGAGGTTCCGGCAGATAGCAGGTGAAAATGCTAGGGAAATTGCCCAGAACATAATCATCTACGAACCCCACAGTTTCGAGGAACAGTATTCTGCAATCCATGAGATAGAAAAAATAAGTGCCCAGAACATCGGACTTATAATTGTGGACTCAGCAACTGCTTATTACCGGTTTGGCCTTGAGGATGAAGAGAAAAGTATCCGCACTCGCAGAGAACTTGCCAACCAGATAGGCTATCTGCACGGCCTGGCACGCAAGAGAGGAATTGTGGTCGTTATCACAAACCAGGTCTATTCAGACATAGGAACGGGCAAACTGAAACCTGTGGGTGGCAGTACGGTCGAACATATGTCAAAGACAATAATTCAGCTTGAGCGCACAGGTGAGAACAAAAGAAAAGCCAACCTGCTCAAACATCGCTCCCGTCCGGAAGGATTGAGCAGGGAATTCACAATAACCCAGGAAGGACTGAAGTAAAATAAGAAGATTTACTCCAGATACGGAGACTGGGCAAGCACCGACATCCCATTATCCGAAATATTAAGCACACGCACCTCATTAATCGTGCTTGAACCTCTCATTTTCATAACAAAGATGGTACGCTGGAGATTATTACCCACCCTGACACGTTCCAGTTTGATTACTGAATCCGCACCATATTCCACCATCTCATCAAGGCCAAACATCTTACCAACTGAGATCACAGAAGTCACATCACGGCTGCGCAAGACACCAAACACATCATCTATCAGGGTCCTCAGTTTGTAATTTGAATCAATGGCAAGGAAAAGGGCCTCAATTGAATCAATGAATACCCTCTGGGGCTGTACCTCGTCTATTTTGCTTTCAATGAGCTTTTTAAAACTCTTGATAAGCTCTGAAGGTGCAATTTCCACACTTTTCTGGAGACGTAGCCCCGGATCAGTGATATCGACAAAAGAAAGTAAGCCATCATCCTCAAGTTTCTTGAAATCCCAATCAAAGGATGCTTTCATTTCCCGAACAATGGATTTGGATTCTTCCGATGTGATAATACACATCACCTTCTCCCCGTTCTTTGCCCCCTCATAAATGAACTGAGATCCAAAAATCGTTTTACCGGTACCAGATTTTCCGGAAACAACGTTTGCAGTACCTTTAAAGTACCCGCCTTTAAGCATCTCGTCCAGTCCATTTATACCAGTACTAACCCTTTCAGGAATTGTCGTCTCCTCCATTTGAAACACCTTACAAATATCTCACAATGTAATTAGAACATAATAGCAAAAATATCCACCTGTGATAACCACAATGGAATTTATTTACGTATAAAATAAGGGATTCCTGATATAAAAATTCATGTATCTTCCCTGGAATTTAACAAAAACCGCTTTCATCAGACGTATCCGGTTCTGCAACAACTTCAAGCAACACTTCACTGAAAAGCAATTTTTCCAGTGTGCGCGTAACATAACTGCGTTGTTGATGTTTACTTATATCCTCTCCAAGACGCAGATCTGAATCAACCTGTACCCTCCACAGTGCCAACCGGAAATTTTCAGGATCCTTTATGTCCATAGTATAGAATTTTTCAAGGAAAAAAGGAAGAATAAAAGGATTGTCCAAAACTTCACACAACAAGAGATGTTCTTCAGCGAAAGAATTTGTGACCTCCAGTTTCTGCGTACCCACAATAAGCCCTAATATATCCAGAGAATAATCCTTGCCCTTAATATTGACACAATTTGTCATAGAGAACCCCGAATTATTTATTCTGCCTTTTTTCCAGAATATCAGTGCAGCGCTGCAAATCCTCTGCAGTATTGACATTCAGGGCTACTTCAGGATCTTCCAGAAGATAATTATAATACTCCTGCTCCTCCCGGATTTTGCTTCCGTCAAGGATATTTATTCCAGTGGGGACTATGAGGTTTCCACTCCAGTTGAAAACGGTATCCGGACGTAAACCTACCTTTTTACACAGAGAAAGGGGTATAAATACCGACATTGAAGGTTTTCCACACCTGTAATATTCCTTCACAATGGAATCGATAAGACCGGCTGTTATCAGGGGCAGGTCGGACATGATTACCATCAGGGGTTCTGCAACTTTAGCCTGTTCCACAGCATAAACCATATCACCAACATAGTTATCACCGGCAGTATCAATGGTTTTGACATCGCCCTCATAAAAATTTTGTACAACTTCTTCGGTGTGAGGGGTAAAGGGGGATACTGTAACATAAACATCACCAATGCTCTCTGACTCCTCCAGGGCATCCACAACATAACATATCATGGGCTTACCCAGAATATCGACACAGGGTTTCTCGCCCATACCCAGACGCAAACCCTGTCCACCGGCCATTATAAAAGCATCCATGAAAGACCTCCGTATCCTGCATTGATGGCAATTAACGCCAGAGTAATGGCAATCAAAGAAGTAAGCCTGGCTATTTCATTGGCGGTACCAATACAATCCCCGTTGACACCACCAAAATGCCTGTTGGAAACATTGAGAACTCCGAAAGCTCCCAATATGGCTGCCACAAAACCTATCAGACCAATTAAACCCAACCCGAGAACAGATACAATACCACCCATTATCAGGCCAGCCAGATATTTACCACCGTCCGTTTTGTCGATCACCATGGAACCCAGGCCTTCATGGATTGATTTGCCAAAAGCTGCTATTGTGAGCATACCCTGTTTGGCACCGATTTCCGCCACAAGCAGGGACAGGGGCAAAAGTGCCCACTGTGGCAGCGATGATATTCCTTCATTAATGTATACCTGCTGCTGAAGAGAGGAAATACTGGCATAGAGCAAAATCAGGCCTATAACACAATATGCCACCCCGCCTATGCCCAGTGACATATCCTTAAGGGCCTTGATCTTCTTTTCAAGAGAGCCATGAGCCGTACACCCGTCACCAAAATCAGACAACCCGTCCAGGTGATTGAGACCTGTTAGATAGTAAATAAAAACAATAACCAGGGCTGCGGAAATATTGGCGGGGAATACATACTCCACAATTCCTGTAAACATGCCAATCAAAAGACCCAGTATAATACCCGTAAAAACAAACAGATAACTTCGTTTAACCAGTTCATCAAGGCCTTCCATGGTAATTCCCACGGGAATTGTCGATAAGAAACCAAAACCCGTCCTGACTGCGAGTAGAAATCCGCTCATCCGGCTATCACACCACCGCCGAGTTTTTTATCATCTTCTTTTTTAGAGTTGTCAATCTCTGCCATTCCCCTGGTATACATATTGGCAGAAACGCCTCCGATAAGTCCACCGATGACATCATCCATGAAAGGACCGAGTTCTGCAAGTATACCCGGTTTTTGTTTGTCGAACCTGACAAACTCAAACATGCCCTTGTCACCACTGATATATTTGGAAATGCTCATCCCCAGTACCTCATCGGCTATCAGGAAGGTCAGGTCCCTTTCATAGGAATCGCGACTTATGTTAGGCAGTGTCCCATTGCGACCCTCTCTTTCAAGCAGGATACCGGAATAGATCAGCATGCAAAGATTGGGATCGGAAATAGCAAGACGAAGTTCCCTTATAAAAAGGGCTTCTGCCTTTTCACGAGTCTCGATTCCCGGGTGAGGTGTGTAAAGTCCCATTGAAGCTTCCACAAGTGCCTCTTCAGTAATACCCTCTTCCTTCAGGATATCCATAATATCATAGGTATAGCCGGTATCAGCTTTTTCGGGCTGTTCTCCTTTTGTATTCCTGGATTCTACATCAGACAGTTTCATTGTATCACTTTGATTAGATTATATAAATTTCCATATGAAGTTAGTAAAAACATAAATTACAAGCGAAAAGCACGCTATAGATATAAGAGCCGCTCCTTCTACAAGCCGGTTTGCCCTTTTAATAGATTCCGCACCCGGGGATGCAAGCCCCTCTCCCAGTACATAAACTCCCCGTTTTTCCAGTTTGACACCTACAGCCCCTGCCACTGCTGCCATTGGATATCCTGAATTTGGAGAATCCGGAACGTTGCAATCGTTATTTGAACAGTAGTATGCACCTGAAGGATCAAAAGACATAGTTTTTGGCATAATGTTCAGGAAAAATGCAGCTACCCAGATGAAAAACAGGGAGATCCGGGCAGGAATCCAATTAAGTACATCATCCAGTTTTGCCGAGAAGAACCCAACTTCCCTGTGTGCCTCATCCCGGTAGCCAACCATGGAATCAAGGGTACTTACAGCTTTAAAGGCATAAGCTGCTATCAGGCCGAAGGGACCTGCTACAGAATAATAGAGCAGGGGAGAGAGAATAGAATCTACGTAATTCTCGGAAACGGTTTCTATGGCAGCAGAAGATACATGGGAGCCACTAAGTTTTGAGGTATCCCTGCTTACATACATAGAAAGTTGCCTCCTGGCCTCTTCCAGGGCCCCTATTTCCAGAGATGATGCAACTTCTTCTCCGGCAAATAACAATCTGCGGATAGCAAAAGTACTTTTGAGGAAATAGGCTTCAATAACTATACCCACAAGTTCAGGCACCACCGATTGACTCGACACTAAAAGTACAATATAGGCAAGAAGAGATGCAAAAAGAATGCATGAAAGACCCATGAAAACACCATAGGCTTTTCTTCCCGATGAAGGAATGTGCTTTTTGAAAATACCAATCAGTGTCCCGATCCAGACCACCGGGTGCAGGCGAGCCGGAGGTTCCCCAACTGCAAGATCAATTAACACAGCAAATAAAAGCACATAAATAATATGCATATAACCGGCAAAAATAAAATCCATCATAATAGGGGCTCCATTACCTCATCCCAGGCTTTTTTTAGTTTGTCTTCCATCTCCCCTTCACATTTGAGGACATCAAGGAGCTTCTGTACATTTTGTTTTTTGTGAACCAGGCCACATTTTTCACAACTCCACACCTTACCTCCGCTTGAGCGACAGACCCACCTGCCTCCTGTGCGCTCATCCCCACAGGGATAAAAGGGACAAAAACAGAAAGTGCAATCCTGACCCTTGAAATGGCAGGGATAATAGGGACATGCCCTGTTCACACCAAGAGGCCTGACAGGTTCTTCTTCCAGTATCTGGTTAAGATTCTCCATGGCACTATCCCGGGCACTGTCAACTACAACTGTCCCTATAGCTTCCACAAGCCTATCAGTATCCTCTTTCGGCCTCACCGAGACCCTGATAAAATTACGGTCCATGGAATAAAAGTCGGAACAATCCCTTACAAGAAGACCCTTTTCAGCTAGCCTGTGAGTCAATTCAACCGAATCCAGGCTTGCAGCACTTATATCCACAAGGACAAAGGACGTATTACTTTCATGCGTTTTGAATTTCCGCACCTTACTTAAGCGCTCCACAAGATAGCTGCGGTTATCCCGGACAAATTGTCTGGAAGCAGGCAAATAGGTGTTAATCAGTCCTTTCTGCATATCCAGCAAGGAAAAAGCCATTGCCTCTTCCAGCAAACCCAGGTTGAAGCGATTGTGTACCCTGTTCAAAATTGCTGCAAACTTCTCATTAGTAATACCAAAAGCAATCCCTGCTCCGGGAAGCGAAAAGGGCTCTTTCAGAGAACGTATCACCAACAGGTTGGTATCATGAGATACTTCATCAACCATTGTGACGGATTCAGCCGTAAAGTCTATCAGACTCTCATCAACCACCAGCAAGGTAGAATGGACATTACAGCGTCGCAGAAGAGAAATTAAATCGGTTTTTGAATAAAGATGGCCGAAAAGATTGTCCGGATTGGTTAGGAGAATAATCTTTGCCTTTTTAAGCAAAGCTGACGATATGTTTTTTAAGTCGTCCTCAAAAACATAGTTCACTTCCCCACCACTGATTATGCAATGTTTTTCATTGGCCGGATTCTGAGACCTGTTCAGAAGAACGGTATCCCCGGTTTCAATTACCGAGGAAAACACCATGCGTATTACATCTTCAACTCCCATAGCAGGAACTATATTATCAGCAGAGATATTATTTCCAAAATATTTGGCAGCACTGGTCTTTAATTCTGAATATTCATTATCAGGAAAGTGTGAATACATGGATTCCACACGGGAAAAAATATCCTTCAGGCAGAGTTTGCAATCTGGATAATCAAAAGGACTGCCCAGAGGATTGGATGTTGAACTAAAGTCAATTATAGCTGTTTCACTAATACCTTTTTCCAGAGCAATCCTGTGCCCATCTTCTAAAGGTTTCCTGATTGATTCAGCATCTTTTTTCCATAATCCCTTATCAGACACGTTAATCGAAATGAACTAATGAATAGAACCTATATTAAATTAATCAAATTGATTTTCCTATACTCCAGAATCATTAACCTTGAAACATTATGTGAAAATAAAAAAGATTAATCTACTCTTGATCATTTTCTGGCAAAGGTCAGATAACCGGTGTGACCCACACGTGCCGGTGCGGGTCTTGTACCTCTCTCGGATACAGATAACTCCCTTTCCAGGCATTCAAGAGTATGTACACTGTAAAAGTCCGCTTCCACGGCTTCCAGATATACAGCTTTTGCCTGTTCAATAAAAGGTGAATAAACAACAAGGAAACCTCCGGCAATCAGGCTAGAACAGGCATATCTGACCGATTCTGCCGAATCTTTAATATCAAGTACTATAACATCGAAAAAATCACTGCCCTGCTTCATCACATCCAAAATATCCCCGCATCGAACTTCCACATTGGAAAGGCCGGCTATGGATAAGTTGGCCCGGGCATTTTTCACAAAATCCTCACGTATCTCATAGCTGATAACTTCCTTTGCTACAGAACCCAGATAAATAGCAAGCACACCGCTGCCTGTACCGGCTTCGAGGATCCTGTCAGAGGAATTGATACCTGCATGCGAAATAATCTGGCCCACATCTTTGGGCATGATCGGTGCCCCCGTGCGTTTTGCCAGCCTGAACATATCCGGAGCCCGGGGCCTGATTACAGAGAATTGCTGACCCATATGGGACACAATGGTGCCGCCGGGTTTTATGTCCAGCAAATCAGCCGTTTCAACAATACCAAATTCACAGTGGAACTGTTTACCCGAAACTGTGGTCAGGTATTCCCGGAATTTGTCTTTATGATGGGTGCGCAAAAGCACCGTTTCATTTTCTTTCATACATCCACCTCAGGGTTGTTGATAACGGCGTGCAGGAATAGTTACAATATCCCGGGGGATAGAGTGTTTATCCTGCCGGAGTATCTTTGTAAGCTCCCTGAATTCACGGCCGTAGGCTTCTGAAAGTTGTTTACCATATTTAACTCCGTGTATCGTCAGGACATACTCATAGCGCTGGTGGAACCTGTTGTCCTTTTCATAATAACGCAGATCTTCGTCCACTATACCCATTGCCACGAGCAACTGGATGTCTTCAAAAACCCTGTTGCTGTAAGGAAAACCATAGTCCCGATGGAATTTATAGTCGAAGAGGTTCCGAAGTCTTAAATCTTCACTGAACCGCTGGACCATGCGATATATCCAGGTTATATTACGTAAACGGGGAATAGAGACAAAACCATCTTCCTCTTTCCAGAAGATGGAATTAACAGTATAGAACAACAAAATCAGCCCCTCTATGGGCAGGTAATTT
This sequence comes from Methanosarcinaceae archaeon, assembly GCA_041694315.1. Lineage (GTDB taxonomy): Archaea > Halobacteriota > Methanosarcinia > Methanosarcinales > Methanosarcinaceae > Methanohalophilus. The sequence goes on from JASMTL010000057.1 coordinate 9,866, forward strand.
TCCTGGCGTATAAATCTCAGTAACTGGGGAGAAAGGGTATCAACAGTATAGCCTACAACATCCTTGAGTTGTGCAGCTTCTGGGCATCCGATACTATCAACCGGAGAAAAAACAACAAGTGACAGTTGCCTGGAAATTGTCCTGACCAGACCGTTTGCAAGGGCAGATTCATCGTAAAAGAAACTATCCTCACCGTTCACAACAACCCTTGTACTGCGAGGCACACCGCTGGCAACACTCAAATCTACAAAAACGTCCCCAATTCTCTTTTCAAGCTGCTCCTCGAACATCCTCTTGGCCACACCATGCCGGGCGATTGTAGACAGGGCCATGCGGGTTGCCGGGTTGAGGGTTTTCTGGTTAAATCGTACAATTGGGTCACAGATATTTCCCGCAAGGACTGAACTGATAAGCTGTTGTGCCTGATCATTGCCGTATGTTTTTATGAAATAGATCAAGTCCGCATCATTATATTGCGTGAAAAACAAACCCACCTCATTATTCACAGATTCGGCATCCTTTTTTTCCCCAAACACAGCCAGAGCATTTTCAAGAGCCCTCAATAACATAATTCTTGCAGACTGGGTATGAGGATGATGCACTATAGCATTATAGTGATGTGCACGGGCTATGAGCATTGATTCAGCAACTGTCAATGTCATATCTTCATCATAACTGCATCCATCTTTTTTACCCAGTACGATATTGCCATTGCGGATGCTTAGGTTCTGTATTATCTGGTCCACATCTATTAATCCCAGGGATATGCCGGTGTGATAGGAATCACGAAGCAAAAAATCTATCCTATCAGCATCTATGTCACCGGATATTAACTGTCCCAGATAGGGCTTTTCCAGAAAAGAGGATTTGCCTGTTGCCATGAGGGCGATTTGATCAAAAAAATCCACAGGATCCTGACCCAGCTCTTCCTCAACTTTCCTTGCAATATTTCCGTTGCTCGCAAAACAATTTCTTATGACATATTCACTGAATGCCTCGTGGTTTTCCCGGATTATACCACCGTATTGTGGCCTGATATCAGGATTGCGTTTAAGTACATCTTCCACAGCATGAGAATATGCAGAGTGACCCACATCATGCAAAAGACCTGCAACTTCCACTTTCACTTTGTCCTCCTGTGGCAGAGACAGGGCATCGGCCATAAGGGACGCCATATGCATGGTACCCAGGCTATGCTCAAAACGGCTGTGCTTTGCACCCGGATAAACGATATCAACAAGGCCCAGCTGCTGGATGGAACGTAGCCTCTGCAGCTGAGGAGTTTCCACCAGTTCCTTCTGGAGAGGAGTCAACAGGATGGTTTTATGCACAGGATCATGAATCGTCCTTGAACTGACCATGAATGGGTATTTAGGTGGAAGATATATATAAAGGTGTAAAATATCTCAATCAGGTCCAATTAATCATCACCAGAGTGAAACATAATGAGAACTATTCAATGGAATGCTGAGAATTCTACCGTGAGGATGATCGACCAGACCCTGTTGCCTGTCGAATACAGGGAAATCGAATGTAAAAATCTTGCCCAGCTGTGTGAGGCAATCAAATCATTGCGGGTCAGGGGAGCACCTGCATTAGCAGCAGCTGGGGCCTATGGTATTGCCCTTGCCAGCAAACTCAGCAGTGCAAATGATATGGAAAGCCTCCTGCAAGATCTCAAAAATGCCGCAGGGATCATCCTTACAACCCGACCCACAGCTATAAACCTGGGATGGGGAGTACACCGGGTGATCAATGCGGTCTCTGAAGCCTACGACACCGAAGGCATACGGGACATCGCTCTAAACGAAGCACAGGCCATTGCAGATGAAGATGTGCAGATCAACAAAACTCTCGGCAAACATGGTGCTGCCCTGCTGGAAGACGGGGACACCGTGATGACCCACTGTAATGCCGGCAGACTGGCCTGTGTGGACTGGGGCACAGCCCTGGGAGTGGTACGCTCTGCTGTGGAGCAGGGTAAAGATATCAATGTGGTCGCATGTGAGACCCGGCCTTTGAACCAGGGAGGCCGACTTACTACCTGGGAGCTGATGCAGGACAACATCCCGGTCAAACTAATCTCGGATTCCATGAGTGGTTATGTGATGCGCCACGAGCTTGTGGATAAGGTAATAGTCGGGGCAGACCGCATTACAGAAGATGCTGTATTCAACAAGATCGGAACCTACAACCATGCAATCGTGGCCATGGAACACGAAATTCCTTTTTATGTGGCAGCTCCTGCCTCAACATTTGATTTCAAGGGATGGGAAGGCAGTGTTAAGATAGAAGAACGGGACCCTGATGAATTGCGCTACATGCAGGGGGTACAGATAGCACCTGAAGACGTACCTGTGATAAATCCTGCTTTTGACAGCACGCCGATGGAATATATTGAGGCGATAATTACAGAAAAGGGAATCTTCAGGCCACCATTTTTGATAGATGAAGTAAGAACCTGAGGGCGCAAACTTTTAAAGTATAAAATACAATCAGGGTACAAGTAAACAAAAGGAAAGAGCTGGAAGAATATGGGAAAAAAGAAACAGAGTAGCAACGGTTTGATGTCCTCTGCCGGTCTTATGAGATATTATGAAGAGGATAAAAGGGCAATCCACCTGGACCCAAAAACAGTTATAGTCTTTGGATTGCTTTGTGGACTTGCTGTTATTCTCTTAAGCGCCAGTTATGGCACCTGGCCATAAAATATAATCCATTATAAAAGAAGGGCATTCAGCCCTGCCTGTATTTTTTGATCGTTTTAGATATCTTCCTTGCCGTGGTAGTTCTGGATTCGTTCTTATCCACCATGATGCGCCCGCTTTTCTCCCACCAGGAACGTGGATAGGCTTTGTCTTTTTGAACCTCTGGATTTAGGCCCAGGGATGCAGCTGCCTTTTCCATCTCTTCCAGATTCGGCTCCTTTACTGAACTTTTACGGGATACAATTCTTCCTTCATTCCTGCTTTTGGAACGATCTATGGAAGCCGGCCAGATTACAAGCCTGCCTTCGTCTTTCATTAGCATGGTCCATAGATTAGAAGTCATTAAATATAATTCTTGGTGATAGACCACCTCCAGATAAACCTAAAATAGTAAAGTGCCATCTAGTATAGCAAGTAGGAGATTTTACAAATGGGCCTGTTTGGAACCAACGGAGTACGTGGTATAGCTAACGAATTCATTACACCTGAATTTGCAATCGACCTTGCCAGAAGTCTGGGAACCCATCTGGGAGAAGATAAGACTGTAGCAATCGGAAGAGATACACGCATCTCAGGAGAGATGTTAAAAGCAGCTGCAATATCGGGTTTACTTTCAGCGGGTATAAAGGTTATCGACATTGGAGCCTGCCCCACACCGTCTGTCCAGTATTATGTGCGCGATTATGCAGATGCAGGGATTGTTATTACTGCATCCCACAACCCCCGGGAGTATAACGGCATAAAACTTATAGCTGCAGATGGTACCGAGTTTTCAAAAGAGGGGGAGAAAAGGGTCGAAAATATCTATTACAGCGGCGAATTCCACACTGCTAACTGGAACCTGACAGGTGAATTGAACAGGGATTATAATGCCAATGATTACTACATCAATGGAATAATTTCATCGGTCAATTCCACAGAGATCAGAGCAAAACGGTTCCGGGTGGCCATAGATACAGGATGTGGTGCAGGT
>JASMTL010000058.1:0-22102 GCA_041694315.1 Methanosarcinaceae archaeon
GTTTCCATAGCTTATGAGACCTATGGCAAACTGAACTCTGACAAATCCAATGTAATTCTTATATGCCATGCACTCACCGGGGATGCCCATGCTGCCGGCTGGCATGAAGGCGATAAAAAACCGGGATGGTGGGATATTGTAATTGGGCCCGGGAAAGCCTTTGATACCAATAAATACTTTGTAATCTGTTCTAACGTTCTGGGGGGGTGTAAGGGAACCACAGGTCCGGCCTCCACCAATCCCCAATCCGGTTTGCCGTATGGTTTGTCTTTTCCCCGTATTACTATTGAAGACATGGTAAACCTGCAGTACAAATTGCTTAAAAATTTGGGTATATCCAGTCTTTATGCCATAGCCGGGGGTTCCATGGGAGGCATGCAGGTTCTGCAGTGGACCGTTTCCTACCCGGATTTCATGAAAAAAGCCATTGTACTTGCATCCACGGCAATTTCCTCGCCCCAGCAGATTGCCTTTAATGAGGTTGCAAGACAGGCAATAATTCGGGACCCTTATTGGAATGATGGGGATTATTATGGTGGGGAATTACCCAAACAGGGTCTTTCCCTTGCACGCATGATCGGACACATCACTTACCTGAGCGATGATTCCATGCATGATAAGTTTGGCAGGGATACCAGGGAAAACGAAATGTTCCAGGTGGAGAGTTATCTACATCATCAGGGTGATACTTTTACCGGCCGTTTTGATCCCAACTCCTATCTTTATCTTACCGGAGCAATTGACAAATTTGATCTAAGTAATGGTTATTCCCTTGCAAAAAACTTCAGCAATATAGAATCAGAATTTATGGTTATTTCTATATCTTCGGATTGGCTTTATCCTTCATATCAGTCTGAGGAAATAGTCAAGGCTCTGGGTTCCAATGATGTAGCTGTGCAGTATCGTAAACTCATTTCACATTTTGGACATGATGCCTTTCTGTTGGAAAAGGGGCAATTGAATTATCTTCTCTCCACTTTCCTGGGCCATCTCACTGTGGGGGATGTCATGTCGGAGGACGTATCGACTCTCCATGAGGGATGTACGCTGGAAGAGGCGGCACAATTAATGATTTTGAAAAATGCAACACACATTCCGATTCTGGCACCAAGTGGGCGTATTACGGGTATAGTGACTTCCTGGGATATCACAAGGGCTGTTGCTAACAATATAAGTTCCATAGAAAACATATTGTCACGGGATATTTTGACATCCCGTCCGGATGAAAGCCTTTCCAGTGCAGCTCTTGTAATGGAAGACCATGCAATATCAGCCCTCCCTGTGGTTGATGACAGAGGTTGTCTTGTAGGTATCCTTTCCAGTGATACTATCAGTGCAATGGTGGGAAGAGGTGCTAAGTGATACGAGTGCTGTGATTTATGGCAGTCACTCTGTATCTTTCTTTTCTTTTGTAGTCGCAGGCTTTTTTGATTTATTTTTATACCACATTTTCCTGCGATAATAGTTCAGGGGATGATTGATTCTTTTGCAAAGTTCATCGGCTCCATGGCAATTGCCGTAGGTCTTCATGGTACTGCATGAGGGAGGAGTATATTTTGTACCTGAGGAACCGGCAATATGTTCAATCTGGTATCGTGTTTTTTCTTCATCAAAATCCGGGGATACATTGAACATGTTGATTATATCATCCACTGTCATGCCAATACCTGCCAAAAAGGAAGTCATTGCAAAACGCATTGAATGAGCAAGGTTTACCCCTGTGCGAACATTATTGATAGCATAATTGATACAGGGGGGGAACAGTTCACTGTCCACCTCTCCCATCAGGCCGCTTTCAACATCGCCTTTCTTTTGCTGGAGGAGTTCCTTCACCTTTGCCAATGCATCTGAGCAATCGGTGCATGTATTTTCGGGAACTTTGAGGGGGAGGCTTTCATGAATACTTTTTTTAATTGCTTCCTGCAGCAATCGGGCAAAATCTTTTCTTTCAACAAAAACGTTGCCATGTACCATTCTCTGGTTTATCAGTTTCCACTCAATTGCTTTGAGGGTTGTGGAATATTTCAAGAAATCCGCAAAATGTAAATGGAAGCCTCTTTCGTGCTGTTTGGCATGGATTCCGAATTCTTCTCCTATTTCCCTGAGAAAAAAATCTTCTCTCTCTAACAGCAGGGAATATGCAGCTTCGGCTTCAGCATGAGAATATTTACGGTTAAGGTAGGAATCGTTCAGGCAGGATACGAGTATTCTTGCATAAGGGTAGGAAAGAAGTTCTGTGAGTACCCGTCCCTCATCTGTATTTGTGAGGGAGGGTTTACTGATGCCCGTGGTCAGAGACTGGATTAATCTTTCCTCACCCCTGAGTCTGGCTGATTGGAATGCCCTTGAATTTATAAGGCGGTCCAGATCAAAATCCAGTTCTCCGACATATTGCGAAGCGGCGGATGTAAAGGGGTACAGTGCAAGTTCTGCCCTTTCCATAATTTACTCAGACTCTATTCTGGGGGCCAGCAGGTATCCGACCTTTCCCCTTCCACCTGCAATTTCAAAATTGATCTTGATAGGGAAATCATTTCCTATCTGAAGGGTTACCTCATTGGATTTAGAGGCAGGTTTAATGATGTCAGATAGATAATCCAGGGAAAACAACGATCGTGCAGGTGCCGGGGTGATGCTTATCAGTTCATCACGGGGCATTTCTTGACGCATACGATCTGTGTCGCCTTCTGCTTCCAGAAAGAAGATTTCTCCTTCAACTCCCATTGACATATGGTCACTTATCTTCTCGGCTGCTTTTACGGTCCTGCTTAATCCTTTACCATTCACAACGATCTCTGCAGGCAGTTCGAGCTGTGGGATCCTGGGTTCTGCACGGATTGTAGATGGATCGAGCAATGTAAGTGTATATGATATTCCACCAATGCTTATGGAGAGTTTCCTGGAATCCTCTTCCAGTTTCATCTTCACTTTGTCCGTTTTTTCTGCGACACCCAATATGTCCAGTACTCTTGTAAGGTCTAAGCCAATCTCGCTTTCCTCTGCCTGGTATTCATCAAAGGCATCAGCCTGAAGTTCAAAGCTGACCATGGCAACGTTGGCCGGGTCCACAGCTTTCACACCTATTCCTTCGGGTGAGATGTGTACTCGGGCTTCGTCAACCAATACTGATAATGATTCAATGGAGTCTTTCAGAAGTGATGCATCAATTGTTGCCTCTAACATTTTGTCGCTCCGCCTGATTATTCTAAAATCTGAGAATCATTATACGCGACAGGTTATATAAGTTTTTATTTTGTCGGAGGAATCAGTCATATTCTCTCCAGGTATAACTGCATTTTGTACACTTAAAGAATCTGGTCTCCGATTCATCTGCCGAACGTAGTTGTCGCATCCACCAGTAGGCTTTGTTATTCCCACATTCCGGACACTGGGCAAGGGTTGTAGGTAATCCTTCATCGACATTTTCCTCAAGCACTGTAACCTCATGTTCATCACGTTTGGCTTTCGAAACCATGTTTTCTGCGCCTTCTTCTCTGCTTTTCTCATATCCACATTTGCGACACTTAAGGTCCCCGTTACTGGGAAACATCATACTCTTACATTTTGGACAAAATTCCATCAATATCATCTCCTGCATCATTTAGAATCTGCTGGTGGTCAAAAGCGAGCTCTGGTAAGTTGTTGGGATCAAAACATCCAACGTTTGCAGCATCTGTATCTGCCTTTGGTTCGCCTTTGGCTACTGCAAGGTAGGCCACGGATACTGTGTGACCCCTGGGATCACGGGAAGGGTCTGAATATACACCAACCAATTTGAGTATTTTGATTAGAAGCCCCGTTTCCTCCATTACTTCTCTTTTTACCGCTTCTTCTGTGGTTTCGCCAATTTCTACAAAACCACCCGGCAGGGCAAACGATCCTCTGTAAGGTTCATTTTTCCTTTTAATAAGTACTATCTTTCCATTTAATATAATTACGCCATCGACTGTTAGTAGGGGTGTTTTCGGTCTCATTCTGACAAAACCTTAATAGGATAATACTATATTAAGATTGGATACTTATCAAGGTGCTTCCAAAATGACAGATTATATTTTATTGATAGCAATAGGATTAATGGTTCTTTCAGCGATTCTTCCCGGTAAATTATCCTATCGTAAACTGATAGGTGCTTTTGGATGGATTACTTTTGGTGCGCACTGGGCTTACCAGCCAATCCATTATATGGAAATTAACGATTATTTCAATGTATTCCTTACAATAATGGTTGCCTGCTTCTGTCTTATGATGGCTTACTCGATGGTAGATGAATACAGATCAAAGACCCTGCCGATTGCGAATATGGATATTACTTCAATGGTTACCAATGCGACTGCAATAGGTTCGCTGTTTTATTTTCCTTTTGCTCAATTGCCTTCACTTAATTACTGGATTATTGCTACTGTTACGGATAACATCATATGGGTTCTTGGCGTTCTGGGTTATCAAGTTACTCAGGATTCCTGGAACCTGATCTCCTACAATGGTTATACAGTGGAGATTATCCTTGCCTGCACTGCTATTGAAAGTATTGCCCTCTTTAGCGGCCTTATCGTTTCTGTCAGGGCGCCCGCTTCTAAATTGTTCCAGGCATTTATGGTTTCAGTACCGGTTATCTATATACTGAATATTTTTCGTGATGTTTTTGTAATTATAGCTTATGGGGAGCAATGGTTTGGTGCAGAAAGTTTTGAGATTGCCCACCATGTGATTGCCAAGATGGGTTCGGCGGTAGCCCTCTTTGTAATAGGCTATGCTGTTTTGAAGATTCTTCCCCAGCTCTTCGATCTGATTGACGGACTTGTGTCCCTTTCAAGATTCAGGTTAAAGGACATTATTGATAAAATTGCAGGAAACAGGTAAATGCTTGCAAAAGGTTCTCATAGCTGGGTCTTTACGGTCTCATTGCTCACAATTGCAATGGGATTTATGTATGTAACTTCGCGATTACAGATATTTAACGTTCAATCAATGGTGGATGTGCCTCTGCTGGGCGGAAATACTTTCTTTCTGAGCCTGTTTTCCGGAAGCCAAATATTCCTCTACTCCACTTTTGGGTTTGGCTTGCTGACAATATTTTTTGTTTTCTTTTTCCGTGATCCTAAGAGGGATTCCACTCTCTGTAAAAGCTGTATCCTTGCCCCGGCCGATGGTAAAATTTCTGATATCAGGGGCCGTAAGGTTTGCATCTTCATGAACCTTAATAATGTTCATGTAAATCGCGCTCCCTTTTGCGGTAAAGTTTTATCTGTAAAACACTTCAAAGGAAGATATCTGCCGGCATTTACCAAGGATTCCTCACGCAATGAGAGAACAAATATCCTGCTGCAGACATCCGTTGGAAAAATAGAAGTAACCCAGATAGCTGGTTTCCTGGCGCGCCGGATAGTTACTTATGTGGAGGAAGGGGATGAAATCCTGCAGGGAGAAAAGATTGGAATGATAAGGCTGGGGTCCCGGGTGGATGTTACTATCCCTGAAGGATTTGATATTTGTGTCAGTAAAGGGGATAGGGTATATGCAGGCGATACCAAAATTGCAAAAATCCCACATCATGAGAGGTAATGGATGGATATCTTCAAGGACCTGGTCCTGCCGGACATAATGACATTAACAAACGCTGTTTTCGGACTTTTGGCTATTTTCGCAGCCTTCAGTGGACAGATTGAGCTGGGTTTTGTTTTTGTGCTGATTGCAGCGGTAGCCGATGGGATGGATGGTTATCTTGCACGTACCATAAGTCAGGGTCCAATGGGGGAATACCTTGATTCCCTTGCAGATGCTGTTTCTTTCGGAGTGGCCCCCTCATGCCTGATCTTTTTAGGTACCACAGTTTCCCTGCGTTATGCAGCAGGTGTTTTTGCGTGCCTGTATCTGGTATGTGGGATATTGCGGCTTGCCCGTTTCAACACAAAGAAGAAAACGATCCCGGATTTTGAGGGATTGCCGATCACGGCTTCTGCTGTGGTTTTATCGTCCTACGCCCTGCTTGCCCCCCAGTATATCTATACCTGGGTTATCTTTGGCCTGGTCGTGCTGTTGTGTTATCTAATGGTCAGTGACCATCCTTATCCCAAACTTCGCGGTCCCAGGGCCATGGGTGCTGTATCAATACTATTTTTCTCAACAATACTGTCCTATTTCCTGCTAAATTCCTATGTGTGGATATTCTCCACTATCCTGTTTTTGTCCCTGATGCTATATCTGGAATCTCCTATCATGAGGATTCCCAGACAGTATTATGAAAAATGAGTTAATTCAAAAAGAAAAAGGGAGATCATGTATGTTCTTCTCCCTTTCTGATCTCGAAATTAAGGCCCCGCTCATCGGCATCGACAACAACAGTATCGGATTCCATCACCTCTCCACTGACAATACGTTTGCCGACCTCGGTTTCAAGTTCGTTCTGAATGACTCTTTTCAGTGGTCTCGCACCGTACGTCTCACTGTAGCCAGCATCTCCCAGGTATTTCTTCGCCCGGTCAGTGATTTCAAGATCAATTCTGCGCTCTTTGAGCCTCTGCACAAGGTCCTCTATCTTGATATCCACGATGTATGTCAGCTGGTCCTTGGTAAGGGCGCGGAATATGGCGATCTCGTCGATACGGTTGAGGAATTCCGGCCTGAAGTGTTTGGTGAGTTCGTTCATGGCCGTCTCCTGCATCTTGCTGTAGGCAACTCCTTCTTCAAGTTTGGATATGGCGTAATCCACACAGATATTGGAGGTCATGATCACTATTGTATTCTTGAAATCCACAGTCCTGCCTTTTGAATCGGTCAGCCTGCCGTCATCGAGCAACTGGAGCATGATATTGAATACATCATGATGGGCTTTTTCGATCTCATCAAACAGGATTACCGAGTAGGGATTCCTGCGTACGGCTTCGGTAAGCTGGCCCCCTTCATCATGGCCGATGTAGCCTGGCGGTGCACCGATAAGCCTTGCAACTGTGTGTTTTTCCATGTACTCGGACATATCAATGCGGATCATATGATCTTCGCTATCGAAAAGTTCGGTTGCAAGGGCTTTGGCGAGTTCGGTCTTACCCACACCGGTAGGTCCCAGGAAGATGAAACTGCCGATTGGCCGGCGGGGGTCCTTGATTCCCGCCTGGGCACGGATCACAGCATCTGAAACGGCTTTTACTGCCTCGTTCTGGCCGATCACTCTTTTATGCAGGCGATCCTCCAGATGCACCAGTTTTTCCCTTTCTCCCTCCATGAGTCTGGTAACCGGAATTCTGGTCCACTCGCTTACTACATGGGCGATATCCTCCTCATCCACTTCTTCCTTGAGCAACATATTGGTTTGTTTTTCCTTCAGCCGATTTTCCTCTTCCTCGTATTCATGCTGCAGGGGGACCAGGGTACCGTATTTCAGGCGGGATGCCTTTTCAAAATCGCCTTCTGTCTCTGCCAGTTCCAGCTGGGTCTTGGTATCATCGATCTGCTCTTTGAGGCTGTTCAGTTTTGCAATGGTGGCCTTCTCATTTTCCCAGCGAGTGCGCATTGCATCGGATTCGGCCCGTATTTCTGATATCTCTTTCTCCAGGCTCTGCAGCCTTTCCTTTGAAGCAGCATCTTTTTCCTTTTTCAGGGCTTCCTTCTCGATTTCAAGTTGCATCAGTTTCCTGTCAGCTTCATCCAGGCTGGCCGGTTTGCTGTCAATGGCAGTCTTGACTTTGGATGCTGCCTCATCCAGCAGGTCTATGGCTTTGTCAGGCAGGAACCTGTCCGATATATATCGGTCACTCAACACGGCGGCTGCTACAAGGGCACTATCCTTGAGCCGTACTCCGTGATGAACCTCATATTTCTCTTTCAGACCCCTCAAAATAGAGATTGTGTTCTCGACATCCGGAGCATTCACCATCACAGGCATGAACCTGCGTTCCAGAGCTGCATCTTTCTCGATGTATTTCCGATATTCATCAAGGGTGGTTGCACCTATACAGTGCAGTTCTCCCCTGGCCAGCATAGGTTTGAGCAGATTGCCGGCATCCATTGCACCTTCAGTGGCTCCTGCTCCTACAATGGTATGCAATTCATCGATGAACAGTATAATCTGGCCTTCAGATTCAGCTACTTCCTTCAGGACTGCCTTGAGCCTTTCCTCAAATTCTCCCCGGAACTTGGCTCCTGCGACCAGGGAACCCATGTCCAGGGCCACTATACGTTTGTTCTTCATTGCATCGGGAACGTCCTTTTTTGCAATACGCTGCGCCAGTCCTTCCACAATGGCGGTCTTACCCACACCTGCTTCTCCGATAAGTACCGGGTTATTCTTCCTGCGGCGGGACAGTATTTCTATCGTATGCCTGATCTCATGATCCCTGCCGATTACCGGGTCAAGTTTCCCCTGGTTGGCAAGTTCTGTAAAATCTATGCCGTATTTTTCCAGAGGTTCATATGTATCCTCCGGGTTTTCTGATGTCACTCTGCGATTCCCCCTGATTTCCTTTATCGCCTGGTTCAGGCGTTCTTCATCTGCCCCGAATTCCTCAAGCAGTTTCTTGCTGTAGCTGTCCTTTTCCCGGGCCAGGGATACCAGTATATGCTCTACACTGGTATATTCATCATTCATCTTACTCGCAAGGGTTGCAGCATTATCCAGTACCCGGATGGCTTTCTGGGTGAAGTAAACATTCTCGCTTCCCGGACCTGATACCTGCCCAAGACCTGACAAATGTTTTTCGAGTTGTTCTTTTACCATTGCACTGGAAATATTCATCTTGTCAAGCAATGAAGGCACAAGTCCTTCCCTTTGTTCTAAAAGAGAAAGGAACAGATGCTCCGTATCAATCTGCTGATGATAATATCTTGCAGCAATGGTGCGGGAATTTTGTATTGCCTCCTGGGCTTTCTGTGTGAAATTATTCAGGTCCATAATTATCCTCCCTCATTAAATTCAATGTTTCAGGGCTTTATACTTTTGGAGTGTTTTTTTGAAGACATTCTCCCCCCCCCGGGTGTAAAGCCTCAAAAAAGCCCTGCAAGATGGCAGGGCTTGCCCTATGCCATCAGATTATTATTGCAGGTGCCTTCTCATCCTTTTCCTCATCGTATTCAGCGACAAGGGCTTCGGTGGAGAGTACCATTCCTGCAATAGAGGCTGCATTCTGTAAGCCGCTTCTGACTACTTTTGTCGGGTCAATTACACCTGCATTGTAAAGGTTTTCAACGATTCCCTTCTTGGCATTGTAGCCCACTTCTTCGTCAGCTTCGGCTTTAATAAGTGCTATCACCTCGGCACCTTCCTTACCTGCGTTGTGTGCAATCTGGCGCAGGGGTGCTTCAAGAGCCTTTTTAACAATATTGGCACCAACCATCTGCTCTTTCTCGAGTTCCAGGGTTTCCAGACTTGGGATTGCATGGAATAATGTCACACCGCCACCTGCAAGTACGCCTTCTTCAACGGCGGCTTTTGTGGCATTGAGGGCATCGTCGATTCTCATCTTCCTTTCTTCAAGTTCGGTTTCTGTTGCAGCACCAACTTTGATTACTGCCACACCACCGCCGAGTTTGGCCAGTCTTTTTTGCAATTCCTTCTTCTTGTATTCAGCATCAGTGATATTGATCTGAGACTCGATCATTTTCATACGGCTTTCGATAGCACCTTTATCCCCTTTACCTTCAATGATTGTGGTCTTCTGCTTGTCCACACTGACCTTGTGGGCACTTCCGAGCATATCGTCGGTAACATCCTCGAGTTTCATTCCCTTGTCTTCACTGACAACAGTTCCGCCTGTCAGGACAGCCAGGTCTTCCAGCATATCCTTCTGGTCGTTACCAAATCCGGGGGCCTTGACCGCACTGACTTTGAGGGACCCTCTCATAATATTGAGAATAAGGGCTGCCTGTGCATCCCCCTCTACATCCTGTGCGACTATCAGGAGGGGTTTTCCTTCCTGTGCGACTTTTTCGAGCACCGGTACTATCTGGTTTACATTATTGATTTTCTTGTCTGTAAGGAGGATGTACGGATTCTCAAGTTCACAAACCATTTTTTCCTGATCGGTTGCCATATACGGTGAGACATATCCTCTGTCAAACTGCATGCCTTCAACAACTTCCAGGGTTGTCTCCATTGTTTTGGAGTCGTCTACGGTAATTACGCCATTGTATCCGACCCTGTCCATAGCATCGGATATCAGTTTGCCTATTTCCTCATCATTGTTGGCAGAAATTGTTCCTACCTGTATGATTCTTTCCTTATCCTTTACTTCCTTGCTCTGGGTCTGCAGGTATTCAACGGCTTTAGCGGTTGCTTTATCGATTCCCCTTTTGATTTCAATCGGATTGCCACCCGCTGTAATATTACGTATGCCTTCACTGATCATTGCCTGTGCGAGCAATGTTGCTGTAGTTGTCCCGTCTCCTGTATTATCCTGTGTGCGTGAAGCGACTTCCTTGACAAGTTTTGCTCCCATATTCTCAAACTTGTCTTTCAGCTCGATTTCTTTGGCAATTGTGACGCCGTCATTGGTAACTGTAGGGTTGCCTGATTTATCAAGCACAACATTTCTACCCTTGGGTCCAAGAGTTACTTTAACGGTGTTGGATACTTTGTCGATACCTCTCAGTAAAGCCTGCCTGGCATTTTCGTCGAAAGTGATCTGTTTAGTAGTCATTTATATACCCCGATAATTTATTCCTCAATAATTGCAAGTACATCCTTGAAGTCTATGAATAGATATTTCTCTCCGTCCATTTCCATTTCATCACTCTGGAATCCACCATAGATGATATGGTCGCCTTTTTTGACCGGTAATTCTTTACCGTCTTCATATGTGCCTACGGCTACAATATTTCCTTCCTTTTTCTCTTTCTGGGCACTTTCCGGGATGTATATTCCACCGGAAGTGACCTCCTTTTCCTTAATGGGTTTGATAAGAACTCTTTCTCCAACTGGTTTTATGTTCATGCTTTGTCCTCCTGACCATTTTCAGACTGACTCGGTCAGTATAGAATCTTAATGGTATGTATATTATTTAAACTTTTTGTATTTTATGCATTTCATATGTGTTTTGTATACATCATATCTACATAACTCAGTTATTTTTATATACTAGTATTCTGTTATTATCTTTTATGAGCCAGCAGATTATTCTGGTAAAACTGGAAAAACCCAGGGAGAAGGACCCTGACCAAGATCTATACTGGTTATGTAATAGCTTTGGTCTGTCTTCGGGAAGGGACATAGAAAACACGGCAAACCAGATTGTAATGACTTTGCTTGATAACATTGCCGAGAATGAACGTGTTTCATCGGAAATGATAGCTGAGGCCCTTGGCATAAATCTCTCTCGTGTTAATCACCATGTGCGGAATTTGGTAAAGGCAGGACTTGTTTACCGTGAAAAACGTCTGCTTCATCTAAGAGGAGGAAGCCTGAAGGCAGCAGTACATGAAATGCGCAAAGACTCCGAGCGTATGTTTGATGAACTGGAAGCCATTGCTTCAGATATTGACAAGCAAAAAGGTATTAGTAATCGTTGAAGAATACTTTTGTTGTATCCAGCTTATAAATTAAGGTCTTTAATTTCCATATTTTTTCTTCGGTAGGCCAGTTTATTTTATATGGATAAATATTAAGATACTTCTCTATGGCAGAATATGCCTGCCAGAAAACAATTTATGGATTATTCAGATTTGACATTTTCTTTTCCTGGATATTTTTTAAATCGGAGGACAAAACGAGCCCCATGTGGATCATTGTCTTCTACCTGTATTGAACCATAACGATTCATCGTGGTCTTGACAATGTATAATCCCATTCCGCCTTTGCCTGTGGAAAATCCTTCATCAAAAACCTTCTTTTTTATGGAATCAGGTATGCCGGTTCCGTTATCACTTACCCGAACCTCTACATCATCTTCTTTCTCTTGCACCTTTATGTCAATAATATCTGCTTTTCCATGTTTAATTGAATTTTCTATCAGATTTTCAAAAATTGAATATATGACCTCATCGGCCATGACTGTGGCATCACCCTCTATACTTATTTTTAAGTCATATTTACCACGTAGCTTTTCAAAAACCTTACTTAATTGAAATGGTTTGAGTTTTTTCTCAAAATCCAGTGTTTTTTCAAACATTCTCATTTCGTTTATCCGGGAAATACTCTTTTTCACTGCCCTTTTAATCATGTCAAGGTATTTATCATCCCTTTTGTTCCTGAATATATCTACAGACATTGAAATCGCACTCAGATCATTGGATATATCATGGCGAAGAATCTGGTTGACGGTTTGCAGTTCTTTTGTGAGCTGTGCCTGTTGCCTTTCTAGGTTTCTTCTTTCTGTGACATCCTCATACACCGCAACAATATCTCCATTTGCAAGTTTGTAGATATCATTATCCCTCCATCCTTCTCTTTTTGAGTCATAATAGTGGAAGGGGTCCATATGGATATGATTGCCGGTAGTCCAGACCTGCCTTAAGTTATCCAAAAAACCTGTTTCTCTGGAGTTGGGGAAGGCAAAAGTAACCTTTTTCCCGACGATATCTTCCTTTTTCACCCTTTCTATTTTTTCCACCGCCGGGTTTATGTCCTTGATAAGGAAATTTTCTCCGTTGTCAATTGGTTCAAAAACCGCTACTCCGGTTTTCATTGTCATGAAAAGGTCTGTGTATTTTTTCCTTTCCTGATTTATTTCCCTGTACAACATCTCATAGGGTTTGTCAAGAGTTGTAACTATTACTGCCTTGTAGATAAGGTAAAAGGAAATTAGCTTGAAAAAATGTCCCACAAGGTTTGAAAATCCATACACGCTTATGTAGATAGTAAAAGCAAGTTCTGCAATTATGGTAAAAACAATGGCTAATGCCAGGTATTCATACACATTAGGGAGGAAGTTTCTTCTTTTTTGATGAAGGAATACAAGTGCTATTAGCAGGATCGAAGAGATAAGATATTCACTGTATATTTTAAAAGGAGTTAATCCTTCTCCTTCTATGTAAGAATCCGGGAAATATCCACCAAAAATTGAAACAATCAGGATTGTTGTGATGATAAAATAGGTAGTTGTCACACTTGAAGATTTTACTCTTTTCCCTATGAGGGAAAATGATACCACAAGGGTCAAACTTTCCAGATATCTTGCTGCTATCCACAGCTAGGTTGGTAGATTTGCATCATAGCCTGGAAATATACCCATGCCTTTATACGCAAAGGTATGCAAAAGATCAATCGAGGCTATGAAAAGGTATCCAATCCCTGCAGCCAGTATGTAATTGTTTTCTATAATGTTCCTGCGGTTCCAGACTATCAGGAAAAAAGCAACTGCAACTACTATGCTGAATAATTCCACAAGTGAATGGAATAAAAGAAAATTATCAAGGCTTATAATATACAATCCGGCTATTACCACTGCTAGAAAGATAATATCACTGTCTTTCCTAAAATCGGTATTATTTTGATTCATATAGCCTCTTCAATGCGAATAGAAGGAACTGTTCTTTTCATTATATGTATTAATGTTATATATGTATTATATTATCCAAATACTGTCGTGTAATACATGAAAAAGAAAAATACGAAACCTATGATAATTGAAATGGAGAATGTCACAGTTTGTAAAAATGGCAACATATTACTGGACAATTTCTCTCTTAATATTAAAAATGGAGAAAATGTTGCGATTATCGGTCCTAATGGAGCGGGCAAATCCTCTTTTATCAAAACGGTTACAGGAGATTTACGTCCTCTTCAATCTGAAAAAACGATTGTCCGCTTATTCGGAAAGAAACGCTGGGATATTTTCGGATTGCGCAACAAAATGGGTATAATCAGCGGTGATCTGCAGGACGAATACATGCGTAATATTCCGGGAATCGAGGTGGTGGTATCTGGTTTTTTTAGCAGTATAGGCCTGTATCGCAATCATACTATTACAGGGGATATGAAAAGGCGGGCTCATGAGGTGCTCGGCTTTCTTGGTATTGAGCATCTTGCCTCACGTCCCATAAACGAAATGTCAACAGGACAGGCTCGCAGGCTACTGGTTGCCAGGGCACTTGTGCATGACCCGGATGTACTGATACTGGATGAACCTACAAACAGCTTAGATATCAGGGCACGGCATATTTTCAGGCAGTCCATGCGCACTATTGCTTCAAAAGGTAAAAACATAATTCTTGTGACACATAATCTCGAAGATCTGATTCCCGAAATTGACAGGGTGGTCCTGCTCAGCGAAGGAAGGGTATACAGGGACGGGCCAGCGGATGAAATATTAACTGCAGAAAACCTGTCTGATATATTTGGAATACAGGTGCAGGTTTTCTCTAAGGATGGTTACTATCACGCCTGGTGATTATTTACGTATCATGGACTGGATTTCTGAACTGACTGTGGGAAACACATAAACCACTCTCTTGAATTCAGAGAGCGTCAATCCGAGCCTTATTGCCATTGCAAAGAGATTAATCACTTCTTCTGAATGAGACCCCAGTAGGTGGGCGCCTGCAATTGTTTGGCTATCTTTTTCTATGATGACCTTTGAGGCTGCATAGTTTTCCGACAGGCGCCTGCTGTTATACCAATGGCTGCGGTCATGGATCAGGACTTCATACTTTTCAGTAGATTCGGACAGACTAACACCTACACTTGAGAGAGGAGGAAGGGTAAATACTGTGGAAGGAATGCCGGTATAATCCACTGTCTTGACATTTCCTTTTATTATATTGTCTGCTGCAGTAGTTCCCTGCAGACTTGCAACAGGGGTTAAAGGAGCTCCCGGCTTTACACAATCGCCGGCTGCATATACATAAGGATTGGAGACACTTTGCATGTACTCATTTGTCTCCACGAATCCGTCTTTGGTTTCAACATTCCCCTTTTCAAGTTCCATTCCTTCAAGGGCTGCAACCCTGCCGGAACCGTTGACAACCAGGTCACATTCAATCCGGGATTCTTTGCCCTCACTGTCCCTGGTATTCACAGTATATCCTGCTGAAGTACTTTCAACAGAACTGACAGAGACACCGGTATTGACATTTATGCCGGCTTCTTCGGAAGCTTTTACCAGTAATTTGACCATGTCCCTGTCAAAATGTTTGAGCACTTCACTTCTTTGTAAGATAGTTACCTGGCTTCCCGCCCGGGCAGCGATATGGGCAAATTCGAACGAAATATAGCCACCACCCACAAAAACAATTCTACTGGGCAATTCATCGAGATTGAGAAATTGTTCACTTGTAATCAGATGTTCTTCTCCCTTGATTCCGATTTTTCGGGGTACTGAGCCGGATGCAATCAAAATGTGTTTGCCCTTGAGGACTGTATCTGCTATCTTGACTTCATTTTGGGAAACAAACTTTGCCCCGCCATGATAGGTCTCAACATCCATATTTTTGAACTTTTCTTCCTTGTTGGCGGGGAATTTTTCCACAAACGTTTGCTTATATTCCATTAACTTGCTCCAGTCTACGGAAGATTGTGGCATGATCCCCAGTTTGTTGAAACGATTAACCTGTTCAACGGTTTCTGCAACACCCACAAGTACTTTTTTTGGCACACATCCCCGAAGTGCACATGTCCCGCCATATTCTCTGATATCTGTAATTGCGATCTTCATTCCTGCCGCAGCTGCCTTGTTCGCACAAACGGTACCTGCTACACCTGTCCCAATGATTATAATATCATATTCTCTGGCCATTTCTTTCAACCCTTAGGGGAAAATTAGGTGGTTGGAAGATAAATGGCTATCGCAAATATGGTTTAAAAATCGAAAAGAGTCTTCTGGGATTTGGCAGGTTTTGGATTATCCTTTTCCTTTCCTCCCATTTGATTTTCTTCTGCAGGGTCTTTTTCTGCTGAAAACATGGAATCAAGGGTTGACTGTCCCTTGTCTTTTTCAGGAGCATGCATGAATATGTCGATATCTTCATCTTCCTTTTCATGCATCATTTCCCGGGAAGCATCATAGATTTTCTGGATTTTCTTTGTCACCCTTTTGCTTTCCGTCAGGTAGGCTATCTCATCTACATCGAGTTCAAGAGAATATGCTGCATCAACTGCATAGTCCTCGTTTTTGAGTAAAAGCCCGTACATTCGAAGCAGGTCTATACGGCAATCCCTGATTGGTTCATTGCAGTGTAATCCCACCTTTGCAGCTATGTTATCCCTCATGTTTCTTTTGGAGCGCAGTTGGCCCATACGTCTCCACATGGAAGGGGGTTGTAACTTGCGGAAACCGGAATGGGGATGCTTCTTTGCCATTGCCGTTCCTCCGCTTAACAGAAATCCTGCATATCTCCAGAGCCCGTAGTTCTGCCGCAATCGTACCCTGCCAAGATATGTGTCAGCTCTTGAAAGATTATGGTAGGCGGCAGTTAAATCTTCACTTAGTGTTTCATCCTTGTCCAGATACTGGTTGGGGAGGTTCTCGTCCACCCACTGAATAAGGTCTTCAGGTGTTTCGTCCAGGGAAAAAGTAGCCCTGTAGGCTTCAACAGGGTCCATGCCCTTGAAAACTTTGGTAAGTACTTTGAAAATAGATTCTTTTGTATCCCTTTCGGCTGTTGTTACATCCACAACTTCTATCTCTTTTTTATCTGTTGCTGTTGCCTGCAAATCTTTTATGGCACTTCTTAGATCACCGCCTGTATTTTCAGCGATTTTCTCCAGCACGCCTGTACCACATATTATCCCTTCCATTTTGCATATCTTTTTCAGTGCAGACAGAATGGAGCGCTGGGGAATGGGATTGAATTTTATATTCACACAATGAGAACGCAGAGTTGATGAGAGGGCATACAGGTCATTGGCAATGAGTATAATAGGTTGATTGGATTTCTTGATCACATTCGTAATGGCCCGGGTTCCTCCCCTGTCGGCCGAGCCGTGCATATTATCTGCTTCATCCAGTATTATGAGGCGCTTTTGTATCCCTGTAAGTGTACTCATGCGTGAGGCAGAACCCGCCACCTTCTCGATAATTCCGGCAGTCCGCTGGTCACTGGCATTCATTTCTATAATTTCCCAGCCTGTCTCATTTCCCAGTGCATGAGCAGCGGATGTCTTTCCAACACCGGCAGGCCCACTCAATATGACTGCTTTTTTTTCAGGAACTCCATGCTCCCATTCTTCTTTCCAGTCACGGAGGGCCTGCAGGGGCTTATTGTTCCCCACAACATCTGCCAGTTTGGCAGGACGGTATTTTTCTGCCCAATCTTGCGCTATTGTCATCTGTGACCTCACCTATATTAAAGCGAAAACTAATTAATAATTGTGTTGTTTGTTGATTGTTTAACTTTGCCTATTAATGAGGGTGCCCATGCAGAAAAAGACAGACGGATTGCTGGATATCATACGTACGAGGGCTCTTGATAATTGTCCCCGGGTTGCACTGGGTGTGCGCAATCCCACCCCCAAATTGATCCAGAGTGCAGAAAAAGCTCAGGTTGAAGGTTATGCCAGGGTGGTTCTTATAGGCAACCAGCGTGAGATATCGGCAATCGGGACAAACCTTGAAGTGATCGATACCCCACAACCGGAAAAAGTTCTCGGCAGTCTGCTTGCATCCGGGGATGTTGATGCGGCTGTGAGAGGCACGGCAAAAGCCTCGGGTACCCTGTCTCACCTCAAAGAAGTACTCGGCATCGAGAAATTATACAGGGTTGCTTTCCTGCTAACTCATGACAATAATCCTTTTTTCCTTGCACCTGTGGGTATTGATGAAGGCCACTCTCTTTCCGATAAAATCGAACTTGTACAAAGAAGTGCTGCCTATATCCGCAGGTTTGGTATTGAGCCTGAAATTGGCATCCTGTCGGGAGGGCGTATGGGGGATCTTGGCCGTGACGAACGTGTGGATCGCACCCTGGCAGATGCGGATTTCCTGGCAAACCGGTTAAACGATGCAGGAATCGATGCAAAACATTACACGATACTTATAGAGGATGCCATCAGGAAATCTAACTTCATCCTTGCCCCGGATGGCATATCAGGTAATCTTATCTTCCGTTCACTTGTATTTCTGGGTGGAGGCAATGGAATAGGGGCACCCGTCCTACTGGATAAACATGTGTTTATTGATACATCCCGGGCGGGAGGCCATTATACTCTGGCCATAATGCTTGCCGCATCTCTTGTTTCCAACAAAAAGGAGGTAGTATAAATTGTATACAGTTTCTGAAAAATGGCCTGTTACAAAAGGGGATTTCAGTGCAGGCAATCCCAAATCCTGTATTGCCGTGGTAACCCTTGCAAGTTCGATGCCTCTGTTTGAAAAAGCAGCAATCTGGGGTAGTTGCAAAACGGAAAACCTGGGGGCTGAGAAAGTCGTAATGAATGTCGTTTCCAACTGCAATATCAGGTACATACTTCTCTGTGGTAGTGAATCCCGGGGCCATCTTGCCGGCCAGACCCTGAAAGCCCTTTATGAAAACGGTATTGATGAAGATGGCAGGATTCTGGGCTCCGAGGGGGCGATTCCCTTTATTGAGAACCTGGAGATTGAAACAATTCAGCGTTTTCGCCAACAGGTGGAACTTATAGACCGTACCGGGCTTACTGACATTGAGGAAATATACTCGATTGTTGACAATTATCATGATTCGGAGAAACCCTTTGAAGCTTCTCCAATATCCTTTAAAAAAGCTGTCAGGAAATATCAGCCACCTGAATCCATCGGTGCTGATATAGTTATCAGTGAGAAAGTGGTTATGGATGCATTTTCCGGTTTTATTTACGAGATCGCTTGAGGTTTTCAGATGTTCAGGTTCCAAAAAGAGCAAAAAATTGCCAATATTGCCGGTGTGAAGATCGGAGGAAATCCCGGTGAACTGCCCACAGCCCTTGCAGGCACAATATTCTACGAAGGACATGATATAGTGGAGGATGCTAATGAAGGGTTGTTTGATCGCAAAATTGCAGAGGACCTGCTCAATTCCCAGCGGGCATCATCTGATGAAACCGGTAATCCCTGTCTGGTACACATATTCGGCGATACCGAACAAGCCCTACGCAACTATATTGATTTTGTCAGTGAAATTACGGATTCTCCTTTCCTTATCGATTCCCCCGACCCCTTGGCCCGGATGGCTGCGGCAGAATATGTGAGTGAGATTGGTCTCGGTGACAGGGCAGTTTACAATTCCATAAATATGACCATTGGTGAAAAGGAACGCAAGGTGTTAAAAGATTCAGATATAGACAGCTCCATAGTTCTGGGTTTTAATGCCATGGATTCAGGTTTCAAAGGCAGGATGCAACTTCTGGAGTCCGGTACATCTTCAATGGACAAAGGCCTGATTGATATCGCTCTGGAATGCGGAATGTGCAATATACTGATTGACCCCGGGATAACTCCTATGGGTAATGGTTCCGGGGTCAGCCTGAGGATTACGCTGGCAGCCAAGGCCAAATGGGGGTTGCCGGTAGGTTCGGGAATTCACAACGCTCCTTCTTCCTGGGAATGGCTCAGGGATAAAAAGAAACATGATCCCCTTGTGTTTAAGATGTGTGATATCGCATCTGCCGTAATGCAGCAGGCAGCGGCCGGAAATTTTGTGCTTTATGGCCCCATTGAGAATGCGCCCTACATTTTCCCTGTGGCTGCGATGTCAGATATCATGATCTATGAATCTGCCGAGGAATTTGAAATAGAACCTGCTTCTTCCCATCCATTTAACAGGTTGGTCTGACTATATCGTTCTATAAATAAGTCAATGGTCTATACTAATGAAGTGATTCAGATGAGACAATTGAAAATTGACATTCCTGATAACCTCTTTGCGAAACTGGAACTGATGCCGGATAGTGACAATTTTATATGCAGTTTGCTCGAAGATGCCCTTGATACTGAAAAGACAATCGATGATTCAGGCTTGATGGCTCAAAAACTCATCTCAATCGAAAACAGATTGAAATCTATTGAGGACCACATTGCAGGCACTTCCTCGCCAGGTCCAGTTCCCCCTTCTTATGTGGCTGATACTTCATCTGCGGATGAAATACCTGTAGTGACTGCAAATCCTGAATCCGGCGAAGTTGGTGAACAGGATGATGATCCGTTCTATACTGGAATGAAAAGGATAAGGAATAATGAAAAAGTGATCTCCGTGGACGAAGTGCCTTCTCCTCTTAAACAGAGTATACTCCAGTATCTTCCTGATGGTATGATAATTAAAAAGCAAGTTCTTATAAGCCTGCTTTCGGTCCGCTATCCGAAGGATGAAGTTGAAAATAGTATTGAAGATATGATCGGGGAAGGCACCATCTCCACCGTGGATAAAAAAGATGGCACCTGCGTTCAACGTAGCTGATTATTCCCTGATAGCACCCTTGTTGGCAGAACTTACGGATTTCCTGTAACGGGCAAGATATCCTTTTACTTCTTTTACAAGAGGTTCGAAGTTTTCTTTTCTCTTTTGCATCTCTTCTTCATCGATAAGAAGCTCCAGTTTCCTTGCAGGGATATCGATCTCTATTATGTCCCCTTCCTCTATTAGGCCAATTGGTCCGCCTTCCATGGCTTCCGGAGAAATATGGCCTATACAGGGCCCCCTGGTTCCACCGGAAAATCTGCCATCTGTGATAAGGGCAACTGAATCTGCCAGCCCCATGCCTGCAATTGCCGATGTCGGGGAAAGCATTTCCCTCATTCCCGGCCCTCCTTTGGGGCCTTCATAACGGATTACCACAACATCTCCGGGATTGATGTTATTATCAAGAATTGCATGCATGGCTTCTTCCTCACTTTCAAAGACCCTTGCAGGGCCCTTGTGCTGCATCATTCCGGACTCAACAGCTGCCTGTTTGACCACTCCACCTTCCGGAGCGAGGTTTCCTTTCAGTATAGCCAGACCTCCTTCCTTATGGAGAGGCTTATCAAGGGTCTGGATAATCTTCTTATTTATGGCAGGATTTATGATCACGCATTCGTCGATATTTTCTCCAACTGTCTTTCCAGTGATAGTTTTTTCTCCGAGATTGAGTTTTGGTTTCAATCTCTGCATTATTGCATGCACGCCACCGGCTCTTTCAAAATCGATCATGTGATATTTGCCACCAGGTCTCAATCCGATGAGATGCGGGATTGAACGGCCCAGGCGATCAAATGTATCCAGGGGCAGTTCCATTTCGAATGCATGGGCAATAGCCGGCAGGTGCAGGGCTGTGTTAGTACTTCCGCCCACTGCCATGTCTACCATGATAGCATTCTCGAAAGATTTCTGGCTGACCACCTTGCGTGCTGACAAACCTTCATCCACCATTGCAACGATACGTTCTCCGGATTCCTTGGCGATGTGGATCTTTTTGGCATCTACCGCATGGGCCGTGGCACAGCCGGGCAGGCTCAGTCCAAGCGCTTCGGTCATACAAGCCATTGTATTGGCGGTAAACATTCCGGCACATGATCCGGCACCCGCACATGATACATTTTCAAGTACCTTCAGTTGCTCGGCGGTGGCTTTGCCGGTGCGATGTTCCCCGATTCCTTCGAATACGGAGATCAGGTCCCGGGGCTCATCTCCCGAAAAACCGGGTAGCATAGGTCCGCCGGTAACCACGATAGTCGGAATATCAAGCCGGCCGGCAGCCATGAGATGGCCGGGTGTGATTTTATCACATGATGTGATCATTACCATGCCGTCCAGACGGTGGCCTTCGAGCATGAGTTCGATCGAATCCTCGATGACTTCCCTGCTGGGGAGGGAATATCTCATTCCTTCATGCCCCATCGCAATACCGTCACATATTCCTATGGTATTGAATTCAAAGGGAACTCCCCCGGCATTGCGTATGCCTGCCTTGACGGCTTTGGATACTTTATCAAGATGAATATGGCCTGGAACAACTTCGGTCCAGGAATTCACCACCGCGATAAACGGTTTTTCCATTTCTGAATCTGTAACTCCTGTAGCTCTGAGGAGGGAACGGTTAGGTGCCCTCTCTGTTCCTTTTTTGATACTATCACTTCTCATATGGAAACCTCTGGGTAATTACTTCATATCTATGAATCATTAAATATAAGTAAGCTTTCTGTTTGTCCTTATAGCGAGGTCTAAGGTACTCATGAAAGTTGCAATCATAGACGGTTATGTTGACGAACCCGCATGTTTCGGAGTTCCTCCTTATATTTCTCCCTACATA
>JASMTL010000059.1:0-3451 GCA_041694315.1 Methanosarcinaceae archaeon
ATGCCTCTGCTTGAGACTGATATACTTGATGTTATGGAAGCTATCGTGGAAGAACGCCTGGAAGATCTCGATGTGGTGTTTAGCAAGAGGGCAACTGTGTGCAAGTATGTGGTTCCTGCGGGATATCCGGATAACCCTGATTCAGACAAAGAGATAGTGTTTGGGGATATGGGCGATGCGATTTTGTTCTATTCCAGCGTATATGAAAAGGATGGGAAAATATATACCAGCACATCTCGCGCCGCAGCTGTTGTCGGTATCGCTGATTCCATAAGCAAGGCTGAAAGAATAGCACAGGATGCACTTGAAAATATCATCGGCGATCTTCATTCACGCCGGGATATCGGTACCCGGGCTCTTGTACGAAAGAAAATCACACATATGAATAAGATAAGAGAGTTAAAACAGAGCTGATATAATGAAACATGTCCTGTCAATGACGGACCTTTCCAAAGAAGATATACTGGATATATTGGAGACCGGAGAGGACCTGAAAGAAAAGAGAATGAAAGGCAAGGTCACTGATCTGCTGAAAAACAAAAGCCTTGCGATGATCTTTGAAAAATCATCTACCAGAACCCGGGTTTCCTTTGAGGTAGCCATGAGTGATATGGGCGGCCATTCCCTGTATCTTAACCAGAGGGACATGCAGATAGGCAGAGGTGAAACGGTTGCAGACACCGCAAAAGTTCTTTCCAGGTATGTATCAGCTATTACTGCCAGGGTGAACAGCCACTCAACTGTAGAAGAACTCGCAGAACATGCTACTGTGCCTGTGATCAATACACTCTCCGATAAAGAACACCCCTGCCAGATCCTGGCAGACCTGTTAACAATTAAGGAGTACAAAAGTACACTGGAAGGGCGAAAACTTACCTGGGTAGGCGATGGCAACAATGTGTGCAATTCAATGATACTTGGTTGTGTCATAGTAGGAATGGAGATTGCCGTGGCCTGTCCTGATGGCTACGAACCGGACGATGATATAGTAAGCATGGCACGTGAAATGGGTGGCAAGGTTGAGATACTCAGGGATCCGATAGAGGCTTCTACTGATGCTGATGTTCTCTATACGGATGTCTGGATATCCATGGGAGATGAAGAGGAAAGGGATAAAAGATTGAGTGATCTGGCAGATTACCAGATTAACAGTACGTTGCTTGATGTAGCAAAGAATGATGTAATCGTTATGCATTGCCTGCCGGCCCACAGGGGAGAGGAGATATCGGCCGAAGTTATGGACGGTACCCATTCAGTGGTTTTCGATCAGGCAGAAAACCGGTTGCATGCACAGAAAGCCCTTCTATTGAAACTTATCGGATGAGAAATAGCTCATCCGTTTGTTCCTTTTTCAGTTTAATAACCCTTTATATTTTTTAATGCCATACTCATATTCACCCCTCGTTGGAAAAAACCGGCAAAAGAGGCTATATACAGGCCATGCATTCTGTTGATAGGGCAGAATACAAATTCTAACCCATGCCGGGGGTAAAACTTCCGGCTTACAACCTCCAAAAACAGACTCCTATATTTAGATGTCAGGGTGAAACATCCCTGACCTACTGTTTATTCCGGACCAAAACCCTTAAGGATCAAAAGCCCTATCTATAGCCAGAAATCGTGTGCGAGGGTTGCCCAGCCAGGCCAAAGGCGATAGGTTCAGGGCCTATTCTCGTAGGAGTTCGAGGGTTCGAATCCCTTCCCTCGCATCATGAAATTTTTTATTAATAGTTCTGTCTAACAGTGCTGTGTCTAATAATCATCTTCATAGAAACATCCCTACAGTATACATATAGGAAGGGTGGTGCTTTGACTAGAATTAATAAAGTAATCAGGGATAAAATTCCTGAAATAATCAGAAGCAGCGGCAGAGAGTGCATATTGAAATCATTAGATGATGAGACTTTTTTACCCGAGCTGGAAAAGAAACTGCAGGAAGAAATCGATGAATATATAGACTCTCAAGAGGTAGAGGAACTGATTGATATCTTGGAAGTTGTATACAGGATTGCACAACTGCGAGGTTATTCCAAAGCAGAACTTGAAAGAATAAGGATGCAAAAGCAGGCCAATAACGGTGCTTTCGTGAAGAATCTGTACTTATTTGAAACTTCGGGATGAAAAAGAAGTAAATATCATTCACAGGTATCCAGCAGATGTCGGCTTTTTCCTACCCGTTCATCTCCCAGGTGCACCGGTTCCACATGTGCCACTTTCTTATTCTTATCTTTGCCTTCCGTTTCTTTCTTATTCTCTTTATCCACCATAACAGACCAACTGTACATGATAAACAGTGATTAAGGGATTCAGGATGAGAATTCATCCCCTGAAATCATATGATGATACCATTATATCTACATTCCTCTTGCGCGGCACATCCAGTTCCACAAGGAATATGCTCTGCCATGTGCCAAGTTCAAGGTCACCCTTTCTCACAGGCATCGTTTCGCTGTTTCCCAGGAGAACTGCTCTTAAGTGGGCATCTGCATTGTTATCTATCCGATCATGATAGTAGTTTGCATTTGAAGGAACCAGTCTTTCCAGCAATTCCATTATATCAGAAACCAAGCCCGACTCGTTTTCATTGACGATTATCGCACATGTTGTGTGGGAAGTACTGATCGTACACATTCCTTCATCGATATTACTGCTTCTCACCACACCGGATACCTTATCGGTAATATCCATGATTTCAACGTGCTTGCTGGTGGACAATTGCATATAATCCCTCCAATATCAACTCACAAATCATCACTGAATGCTTTTTCGACTATCCCTGCTGCTATATTTTCAGCAAGATGGCGTCTATAGTAGGGATAGGTGACAAGACCTTTTGTAGTATCATTTATGATGAGTTGCCCATGTCGCAATAGCTGATAACCATCCATAGAAGAAAAGACAACCGGCTTATCATAATCATCAATCAGCATATCCAGGTATTCCATGTTGCCTGTGTGGGAATAAACAAAATCCACATCCATAGTTGCAGTTGAGTAAAAAGGATTGTAAAAAATATCTGGTTCATTTACAACAACAGCAAGTGCAGTACTGTCATAAATTACCGGTTCCATTGAAATAGTTTCCACTTTAAACCCTTTCTTTTCAAGAAGGTCTGCAACCTCATCTTCAAGAATTACAGAAAATCCATTTTCGCCTTTTAAATCAAGATAAACAACATCTGTTGGAGCCGGAGAGGATGAATTGGGTTGGGAAAATGAATAGCCACTTATCTTTTGTTCAACTACTGTATTTGAAGTGGAGGCACCTGCATCCACAAACGCCAGAAATATCGCAAAGATAACAAACGCGACAATTGAAACTATCAGAATACGATTATTTTTAAAATTCATAATTGATCACAGGGTCCCCTACCCACCTCTAACATCAAAATAACCAGTGTCAAATATATAAATTTTATCTGACAAAGAATTATCTATGAGCAAGGGAATAG
>JASMTL010000060.1:0-3741 GCA_041694315.1 Methanosarcinaceae archaeon
TAGAGTGGAAACAATAATTGATTCTGTAAATACTGAAGTAACTTTAAATATATTGTCAGCCGAATATACATGAAGTAAAACATGGACATCATAACCTGGATTCTACTTTTATTTTTTGTCAGTCAATCGGCAATGTTTTCCGGTCTTACCATCGGACTTTTCGGATTGAGCAGGCTGGGATTGGAAACCGAAGCCGAATCAGGCAATAGGAATGCAAGAAAAATACTAAACATCCGAAGGGACTCCAACTATCTTTTAACAACTTTATTATGGGGAAACGTTGCTGTCAATGTTCTGATTGCCCTGCTTACAGATTCAATAATGGGTGGTACTGCTGCCTTTGTATTCTCCACGATCATAATAACCTGTTTTGGCGAGATTATGCCTCAGGCATATTTCACCAGAAATGCCCTGAAGGCCGGAGCATACCTGACTCCACTGGTCAAGCTGTCTCAATTGATCCTTTATCCTTTTGCAAAACCTTCGGCAATAATGCTTGACTGGTGGCTGGGAAAAGAAGAAATAATGTTCTTCAAAGAGAGGTCCCTTAAAAAAGTCCTCCAGAGACACATACAATCCGCAAGATCTGATATCGGAAGTGTGGAGGGACAGGGAGCTCTTAATTTTTTGACAATGGATGATACAAAGATCACAAAGGAAGGCAACCCAATTGACCCAAAAAGTATCATTTCCCTTCCTATAAAAAACAGGAAACCGGTGTTCCCGGAATTTAAACAAACCCTTGAAGATCCTTTCCTCAAAAAAATCAGCGAATCCGGTAAGAAATGGATTATTATCACGGATCCAGAGGGGAATCCCATACGTACACTTAACAGTGATGACCTTTTGAGAGATTTAGCCTACGGCAACATAACCCTTGATCCTGAAGATTATTGTCACAGGCCGGTTATCGTAATGTCACCAAAAACCAGGCTAGAAGAAGTAATTCCAAAACTAAGGATGTATCCTGAGCATGATAAAGGAGATATTATTGACCAGGACGTGATAATCTACTGGACAGATGAAGAAAAAAGAATCCTGACGGGATCAGACATTCTTTCCAGACTTCTCAGAGGAGTTGTAAGAAGAGTGGAGACAACATTCTGAGAAACTATCTCTTTTTAAAGATAACAAGCAGGCTAAATTATGGATCCATCGGATATTATGAAAAATGACAGGTCACACAAATATGACTCCCAATCAAAAGAAAGACACATACCTTCTATAGAGGTTCTAAAAAATTATGGCAACAGCGGCAAGGATTACATCCATGTTGTAGTCGGGGAAAATGTGAAACATCCGAATTCGCTGCAGCATCAAATTCAATGGATAGAATTGTATGCACGCACTAAAATGCAGAATACAATCCAGATCGGACGAGTCAACTTCGCCCCGGGAACTTCACCTGATGCATTATTCAGACTAATATATTTTGGCAAATACAGAGAGTTCTGCGCCCTTGCATACTGCAATGTTCACGGATTATGGCAAAATTGTATTGAAATAAGAGAAGAACTCCGTTTAACTGCGGATGCCGTCGAGAAAAATGTTTGCAGGAAGGATTCGGAGTCTAAAATTTAATTACAATGACACCATAAGTTTCATTCATTTACACTTTCAAATATCTGGTCGTATTTCCGGGTCCAGTGCAGTTGCGAACCACCGGCAATAAACATCGAGACTGCAACTGCTTCAGCGATCTCATCCTCGGTTGCACCATTATCTCTTGCACGGGATGCATGGATTTCTACACATTTTTCACATCTCATCAGGACCGATGAGGAAACAGCGATCAACTCTTTTGTCTTTGTGTCCAGGGCGCTATCCTTGAAAAGGGATGCACGCATGTCTGCAAATGCGTTTGCAGTTTCCGGTAATTTATCGATAAGAAATTTCATTAATTATCTCCTGATAGGATATAACGAACAAGAATATAGATAATTATTGCTACTGTAATTAATACAAGTATGTTTCCAGCTCTTTAAAGTTCAATGTCCACCTCATAAACAGATTCGATATTCTCCTTATGAACCTTCCAGAAAACTTCTTCCCCGTAGGTTTCAACAAGCTTCATGGTTCGCCGGGGAATGGTTTTTGGACCAAGTACTGCACCGGGACGTTGCGGATCATCAATATAATCCGTCTCCATCATGAAACGACTACCCTGCTTAAGGGCTTCTTCAATTGCTCCTTTGCCGGCAAGTACACCAGGATAAAGGCCTATCCTTTCACAGACATCCACAAGCGGAGGTGCATAATGTTTCACAACTTTTTCCAGAGGGATACCAATACTCTTTGCCCTGCTGGCAATGTCCTCCAGCTCAGGTTCTCCTACACTTTCGGTATGCAGCTGGACAGCACATCCCAGATCCTTGCCCAGGGAAAAAGCATGAGACATTATTGAATTAGAAGCCTGCCACACCTCATCAGAGACAGGATAATGAGGACGTCCGCTTTTCAATCCCACAGCAAGACCTTCGTTTACGTATTCAGATGCAATCTCCAGACCCACTTTCATAAGGGAGGTGGCATTTTCAAGTTCCATTCTTTCACATAGTTTGGTAATTTCTGCCGGATGTACGCCAAGCACCGGAAAAGCACCAATCCCAAGTTCATTGATCTGGCGGACAATATTCACAGTTTCATCAAATACAGC
This sequence comes from Methanosarcinaceae archaeon, assembly GCA_041694315.1. GTDB lineage: Archaea > Halobacteriota > Methanosarcinia > Methanosarcinales > Methanosarcinaceae > Methanohalophilus. The sequence goes on from JASMTL010000060.1 coordinate 2,657, forward strand.
ACGATAGTCATCGGGTTTTGTAACTTCGACCCCAAGCGTCCATGTCGGTTTGGAGACCACCATCATATGAGTTCCTCCTGCATTCTGGAATTGTTTTACAGCATCAATACCCTTTGCCCGGGGGTCAATATGTATATGCTCATCGGTAATAGGAATGTTTGGGGACATGAAAGAGAGTATGATTGCCTGCCATATAAAAATACTTAGGAAATGAAATTAACGCATTAATCTAATAAACACCTGAATATCATCAAAAATATATAAACCATTATTATTAAGGTCAACTGGGCAGATAGCATATATATGATGGAGGCATTACAGGGGCACATCTAGCCTTACTAACATAAGCAACTACAGAAGTGATTAAAATGAGTAAAACTGCAGCAGTTATTAAAGGAGACGGAGTCGGGCCCGAACTTGTCGATGCCATGCTAAAAGTCGCAAAGGCAGCAGGCACGGATGTGGAGTTTGTACCCTGTGAAGCCGGTGCTACATGGTGGGAAGAAAATGGAGGAAGCACCCTTATCCCTGATAAGACATGGGAAATTCTGGGAAATTCCGATGCTTGCTTCAAGGGACCAACTACTACACCCGGAGGTGCAGGTTCTCCAAAAAGTGTCGCAGTATCAATCAGGCAGAAATACAATCTTTACGCAAATGTCCGGCCTACAAAAACATTCCCCAACACAAATACACCCCTTGGCGATGTTGATTTTATCTGCGTACGTGAAGGAACGGAAGGAATGTACATAGGTGAAGAAGTAAAACTGACGGATGATGTGTATATCGCACTGCGTAAAATTACCCGCCCGGCCTGCCGTAACATTGCCAGGTATGCCTTTGAAGAAGCAAAAAAACGCGGGTATGATACAGTCGTTCCAATCCACAAGAGCAACATCCTCAAACAGACATGCGGGACTTTCTTAGAAGAGGTCGAGAATATAGGAAAAGAATATCCCGATATTGACATCTGGGAGTATCACATCGATAACATCGCCCAGCAGCTTATCAAGAACCCGCAACTTTTCAACAAGAAAGTCTTGCTTTCCACAAACCTATTCATGGATGTTATCAGTGAGGAATGC
>JASMTL010000061.1:0-19879 GCA_041694315.1 Methanosarcinaceae archaeon
TGTTTTGATAGCCAAAATCACATTGGGGATTTTTTCTTATCCGGAATGTTGTAAAAGGCAAATTTGCCATTCTACAACTCCCGGACTTTTGTTTTTGTGGCAGTTCTGACTACTTTCACAAGAATTTCACTGTACAATGTATGTAACTCGAACTGACATTGAAACCCTGGACTCTCCGGGTTCAATTGGTGTTGCCGATGCTTCAGCAGTATCCATTGCCACACTTTCCTCATAATATGTTCTTGGCTGTGTACCATCGGATATCGATGATGATTTTACGCCTATGATCTCCACACCCAGATTTTCAGCCAGTATTTCGGCTTTTGATGATGCATCGGCCACAGCTTCAGTGATCAGGTCTTCATGCAATTCTTTCTGTTTTTCATCAGATACACTAAAAGAAACTCCTCCAATCTGATTTGCTCCTGCAGATGCAGACCTGTCAATAATCTCTCCGAGGATATCAAGGTTTGTAGTAGTTACCTGCACACTATTGGAAGCTGAATACCCTTCAATTGTTGGTGTTTTTCCATCATAGTTATACACAGGACGCACAGAAACATGTGATGTCCGGATATCTGTCTTTTCCAGACCCAGGTTCTTAAGTTCCTCTATAACTGCATTCATAATAGCTGCATTTTCTTCAGTTGCTTGATCTGCAGTCGGAGCCCTGACTTCTGCACCGATGTTCAGAGTTGCAGTGTCGGGCACAACCATCATTTCTGCATTTCCATTCATCTGCAGAGTATTTTCTGAATCTCTGTCAGATCCGCCGACCGATCCTGCATACAATGTGGCTGCCATTAGCACCAGAACTACTGAAAGTGCAATGGTAATATAATATAACTTGTCTTTATTTTCCTGAGGCATTTTAAGCTCTCCTTTCTTACATATAATAGATGCACCGACAGGTATTAAAAAATTGTCTAAGGTTCGAATTCGTTCGAAGTTACATAAAAAGAGACAGACATAGAAAACCCCTCTTCCATGATCTGGTATTTCAACTTTTAGAACAGGAGTCTCCTTTCGTAAGGCAGGGGTGGTTGACATAAACCGACTTGTGCATGCAAACAGCCACACTTATATACGGGACCGGGCTAAAAACATAATTGTGCCCCAATACACCACAATTCCCTCTATTTTCTTCGGTCTACTTCATCCGCCTACACCGTTCTTCTCCCAGTCCCCCATCCTATCAGGTTCATATTAGGTGTATGGTTATTATTGTGATTTGTTTTCTACAGAGTGATCATGTACCTATCATATCTGCCAGAGCAATCAGAATCACTTTTTCTTTTTCTGCAATCTCCCGCATCCCTGGAGTAAAACCGGCACGGCTTATCAGGGCGAAATGTTCCTGGATTTCAGGATACCAGTCAACAAACCCTGCCTTTTCCTTCAGTGAATAGTATACATCCGGTCCAACCTTTTGCTTCTGCCATTTGCATTCGCAAAACAGGATATCCCGGGATTCTGGACTAAGGGCTACAAGATCTATCTCATAATCATTTTTTCCCTTCGCTGCTGTGGCAATTTTGCCCCATTGTCTGCCGATCTTGCGAAAAGTGAAAGGCAGTTTGCCTGCTGAGTTGAGATGGATCAATGCCTCTTTGCCTACATCTTCAAAAGTCATCCCCAGAAAACAATCATAATTCTTCTTTATATTCTCCAGTGCAGGTACTACAATTTCCCGGGTCCAGTTCATCTTTGTGAGGCAATACAAACCGAAACCAGAATCCCAGGAAATTATCCTCCAATCTGTAAATGGTCTTTTTTGTGGCAGGTTTGTCTGCAATCGGATGTTGTCTGCTTACAAAGCCGAGTTTCATGAGCATCTTCAGGTAATAGGAAAGATCCTCACTCCGGCGCCTCGCCACTTCTAAGCAGCAGGATATCGATCTCAGAGCGGGACAGTGCTTTTTGTTTGGCTTTCCTTTTTATGGATTTGACATATTTGTCTTCATCTTCAGGTTCAAGGATTCTCAGGAAATAACATATCCATTTCAGATAGGCTCTCTTGCCAGGCAGCCAGGACCTGTTCTTTACACTTTTTATCACATAATCCAGGACAAATTCAAATTCATTGGAGGTGAGGGGGCTCTCTTTGAATACTTCCGTCATAGTCGCAATAATCGATAATTCAAGGGGATGGGAAAAATAACTTATTTTATTCTCCAGATGGAACATTATGTTGAACAATCTCATTACAACGTCATTATCGGTCAAATCCTGATCCTGCCCATAATAGTACTGAGCAATTGTATGCTCGAGTTTGTAAAGGTGGAAGGTATATTCATCCGGCCTTTCTCTCGGGTCCCTGCTTTCTCCGGTCTCTGCAGTATCTTCCTTAAGCAAATCCGCCAATGAACTGTCTTCACCTATATTTTCATTCATGCTTTACCCCTCAATCACAATTTTAGGCCAGTTATGAATGAAAAATTTAGTTGTAAATAGCAATCATATCTGGTGGGTGCAATGAACATTGAACACAAAACACAGGATTTCATGTATATTCTGGAGTATCAGAGCTGTTTGTCAGCCACCCGGATGTTTCCTTTCAGTTTCGCCGAATATCTTCGCAGCCAGAAAGTAGTTTTTGATATCGATACATTGCCGTTCTCAAAAAAGAGTGTCGAAATAAAAACTAAATTTAATGAATATGCAAATAAAGGCGGTTTTCCGGAAGTTATATTCTATCCTTCTATCGACCACAAAGAATTGTTGCAATCCTATTTCGACGACATAATCTACAGAGATATTATTGCCAGACACAGGATACGCAATACTCGCATATTCAACGAACTTGCACTTTTTTGCATATCAAACATCGCTAAACCCCATACTTACAATTCTCTGCGAAAATTGTTTGCCAGTTATACCTCCCTGAGTACCGATGCCCTGAGTTCCTATATCTCCTATCTTGAGGACGCTTTCCTGTTGTTTACTGTCAATCACTATGATGCATCCCTCAAAAAGCAGATAAACAAACCTAAAAAACTATATTGCATTGATCCGGGCCTGTTGAATGCAGTTTCATTTCGATTTTCAGATGATCTTGGCAGGTTGTACGAAAATATTGTTTTCATTCAACTTTTAAGAAGTGGGGAAGATATCTATTACTGGCAGGACAAAAAAGGATTGGAGGTAGATTTTGTCACAAAACAGGGTTTACATCCAACCCGGTTGATTCAGATAAGTGTTGATATCTCCAACCAGGATACAAAGCAGAGGCAAATTCAGGGATTACTTTCGGCAATGGATCATTTTGGTTTTCAGGAAGGTACAATAATAACTGATTATCTTTTTGACAGCGAAGATGTAAAGGGTAAGAAAATCAATTATGTCCCGCTGTGGTACTGGTTGCTTGAAACAGATTCTGCAAATATCTGATATTTGCTGGCAGGAAAGGCAATTACTCTATCCATTATACATGATGGAATATATCTGCCATTTCCCATACGCAGACCTCTTCATTTTCCAGATTCTGACGTCCCTCAATATTTCGGGCAACGATTCCATACTGCACATCCAGCCCGGCAAAACCTTTAATTTGCCGTGTTTTTTGCGACATGTCTCTGAGGATATCACGAGTTTGATGTTCGTTCAGGTCCCTGTTCTTGATCTCCACGGCAAGACCTTTTCCTTTTTCTTGATTGACACCAAGAACATCTATCTCATCGCCTTTCCGGTTTCACCAGTTTCCAATTTCGGGATACTCTGGAGCCATTGTGTCCTGTAGATGGAGTTCTTATTGCCGGTTATAGAATCGTATAATCATTATTTTTGTAACAATTATGTTTATAATTATTTTGCAGGATGTGTGATGCAGGGTTGCTCTATCTGGATATTCATATATCGTAGGCAGCGTCGTGATGAGAGAAATGAACTAAAGTTACTGTTTCTTCGACTGTATCCACTCCAAAAATCAATACAAAACTGCTCATGACATGAACCCTATAATATCCGGCAAGATCATTGCGTAGTGGCTTGTATCGTGTAGGATTATCAAGAATATATGTAATTTTCTTTTTGAGAATGATTCTCAGTTGATTATCTTTCCTGGTCAGTTTTTTTATTTCTTTCTGGCAGGCGGTGGATATGTATAGGGAGTAGCCCACTTTCATCACCTGAATATATCGGCTACATCTTTGACCTTTACAAGGCAACTTTTATCTTCGGATTTAATCTTATCAATAACCTCTTTTTTGACGGGCAATTCGTCAACGGGATGCCAGTCGATAGATTCGCAAAAGGAGGCATCAGATTCGGAGATGGTATTGTTGCGGATATAGATCTCGAGTATCTTGCGCTTTCGTATCCCTTCCTGCACGACCCTGGACCATCTGATCCATGAAAGTTCCTGTATCTTTTGATAGAATTCATCGTCAACAGGAATTGTTAGCGTAGCCATCAATTTCCACGGCTCCTTTCATATTTCTCAAATTCTTCGAGCAGATGTATCTTCTTTTCGAGACTTTCTTTTGCAACCTGGGTCCAGTTAATATCGGGCAGGGCATCAATTTCCTTTTTGAGGTCGTCTGGTATGGCAACGGTGTAGCGTTTCATAGAATCACCATTTGCATAATATTGTGCATTTGCATATATATTAGGATTGTGGGTGGTATGTAACAACATCTGCATTATTGCGAGCAATAAATCACTTCCAATCTTTTCCCGCAAATCCTTTGCAGACGTGAAAAGAACGCTTATATTGAAAATTTTGTCAGGAACACATGTAAACAATTGTTTACTGCAAAATCATCTCAAATTTGCAATGTATGAAAGGAATTGTTTGCAATAATTTTGCATGATATAGTATCAACAAACATTCTCAACTCTGCGTCTTTCACAACAGGCGTATACACCCTTGCCTAATTTTCCTGCTCTTGCATCTCTGATGCAAAGCATCGTATGCATGTACACATAGCAGTAAAAATATTATTGTTTTTAGGAAAAATAGGTACTGTATCTTTGTGATATGATTTGTTACTTAAGGTTCATAATAAATAATTCGAGAGAAACATCCGATTGTTAGAGGATGCTTTTCAGAGTTCCTTTTTTAAGTGGATTGTGCAAAGGTACTGTTACAGTATTCTCTCCACGTTGCAAAAATACATGGCTGCCCCTTTGCCTGACAACCACAAGTCCCATCTTAACCAAAGTTTTGATTACCTTCTGGCCGGAAATTACGGGTAATTCAGACACTTGCAACATCAACCTTTGTGATCTCGCCAAGTACCCTGGCCTGCTCTTCGGTGACCTCAAGCACAAGCTGGATTGCCTCTTTTATATTCTCGAGGGCTTCTTCGCGAGTATCGCCTTCACTGATAGCAGCTGGAAGTTCCAGACAATGTGCTGTGTATCCGTCTTCTTCTGCATCTGTTAGTACAACTGTGTATTGCATATTTGTTAATTTTGTTTTGCTTGTATATTAAGCTTCATTTCGTTAAAACACCGTAGGGACTTATGTGTAGAGCCTGTGGACTTGTTTTTCGTTAGGAAAAAGAATGAAGCAGGAATCACCGTGTTTGAGCGTGGTGTAAGTTCACTGCCAATTCCTGTTTCCTCTGTACCATCGCACAGCACCCGCCATGCAGACCATAATCCCGAGAACCTCCGAGGCAAAAACCACAGACATGGCCGGGTCATAGCAATTCGAAAACACATGCATCAGGTAATCCAGGAATCCTCCTGCAATCTCATCGGCAGGGAAACTCCATCCCAGAAAAGGCCAGAACAGTACTTCGGGATTCCGCCACATCGAATCTTCCAGTAAATGCAATACTGCTGCACCGGGCAGTATCAACAGAAAGTCTGCTCGCCACTTCTGCCATATCAACACAATAATGAGGCCAGCCAGTATCCAGAAAAGCAGGGTATGGGCAAAGACCCTGCCGCTTGCCAGGGAATCCGCCATTAAAAACCGGCCCAGGGGTTTGTCGATCAGATCAGGCAGCAGTGCTGCGATCGCTACAAATCGATAATTAACTTTGCCCTGCAATTTAGGATACCATTGCTCTGCCAGATAGAATGCAAGTATAGTTAACCCTATATGACCAAACACAAACATTGATGGTGGAATAATCAATGGATGTGTTTAAAATTACGAAATTACGGTTATTACCCGGTCTGCAAGTTAAGAGCAGGAAAATAGCCTGCTCAACTTTATCGATTGTTTTTTTGTCTCGTTATCATTGCCGCACCTGCAATCATTGCTACAGCAAATATGGCAGTAAAACCGGGTATGCGGGCGTATTCTGTTTCAGGCAACCCTCGGTTATTGTACAGACTTTATGCATAAATCCGGTTTTTCCGAGACCATAGAGGGTATCTTCATTGGTGTAACATTATGTCCTCAGCACGACATTAAGAATAATTTTAAACATACGACCGAAGGACAGGTTTTTTCAGGTGTGAAATTAACGAAGATTTTAGAATCTCAGTTACCTATCTCTAAAAATTGATCCCTTATTTCCTTTGCAATCCAGAGCACCACCTTTGATTTCTCGCTCCTGCCTGCCGTGCCTATCCCCTGCAATCATAACAAACAATCAATTGGAATGCTTTGAATGTAACTACTATCAAATAAATTATATAATAATCAAATCTATGAATGATACTATGATCAAAAAAATTATTTTATACTCTGTTATTACCATTCTCCTGCTAAATACAGCACTGGCCTCAGAAAACAATCCTGAAATAACCTCTGCACCCTTAAACCCCGATTTTGTTGATTATCAATCCAGCATGCAGAAATCGGATGAAAACACAGTAATGTCCTCTTCTGCCAATACGCCATCCTTTGGTCTGGTACCATCCCCTGTTGATTTGAGTCATCTGGATCACCCGGGGCCTGGCAACAATCGCCTCTCTACAGCACAATCTCTTCCCGCCTCCTATGACCTGCGTGAAGAAAACCGCGTGACACCGGTAAAGGACCAGGGAGAGGCCGGTTCATGCTGGACATTTGCCACCTATGCCTCCCTTGAATCCTGTACCTATGAAGAAGGTCCCTATGATTTTTCCGAGAACCATATGAAAAATACCCTTTCAAACGAAAGTCCCACCGGTTTTGATTTTGAGAAGGGAGGTACTTTAAATATGGCCACGGCCTCCCTGGCACGCTGGAGCGGGCCTGTCAATGAAACCGATGACCCATACAGTGACAATTCCAGTTACAATAATTACACAAATCCCGATAAACCCGTAGCAAAACATGTCCAGGAGGTAATTTATCTGCCTGGCAGGGAAAGTGTTTCTGGCAATGATTATCTCAAGGAGGCTGTCATGGAGCACGGAGCACTTTTTACAATTTTTAAGGTTAATCACAGTGCTTTTGCCGATAATTCTACAACCTATTACAATAATGGATCTGAATATGGCAACCGTCATGGAGTGGCTCTTATAGGCTGGAACGACTCTTTTTCCAGAGATAACTTTGTCAATGAACCACCTGGGGATGGAGCATTTATAGTAAAAAACAGTTGGGGCACAGAATCAGGTGATTCGGGTTATCTCTATATTTCCTACTATGAAGAAACTTTCAACGTGCAGGAAACAGCCATCTTCTCATCCGCTGCAAATGTAACCAATTATGACAACATCTATCAGTATGATCCTTTAGGTTACATAAATTCATATGGTTTTTCTAATTCTACAACAGCTCACGGCGCCAATGTTTTCCAGTCCTCATCTGAAGAATACCTGGAAGCGGTCAGTTTCTATACCACAGATACAAACGCGATTTGCAACGTGAGTATATATACAAACCTCTCCTCCTCTACCCCTGTAGGGGATAATCTGGTGGCACAAACCAATGAAACCTTTGCACATGCAGGTTATCATACGCTAACCCTTGACACCCCTGTAAATCTGGCAGAAGGACAAAAATTTTCGGTAATCGCCAAAATATCCAATCCCAGGTTCAAATATCCTCTGGCAATCGAATATCCCATGGCCAATTATTCAAGCCGGGCCTCTGCAAACCCAAATGAGAGTTTTATGAGTCCTGACGGCTCCAACTGGATGGATGTGGGTAAATTGAATGATGTAAACATCTGTATCAAGGCCTTTACCTCTCTGCCACCCTCCAACGTATCCAATCTCACAGCAACCACTGGTCCCTCCTGGATAAACTGGACCTGGTCCAACCCCGATGAAAAGGATTTCAATCACACCGAGGTCTACATTAATAACACATTGATATCCAATACTTCTGACACATACTACAACCTCACAGGACTGCTGGATGGTACGAACCATTCCATTGGCCTTAAGACCGTGGACACAGACGGTTATGTGAACAATACCTGGATAAACAACACCTCACAGACCGTTGATATTGCTCCTGCAACCGTAACAGATCTTCACGTAACTTCTTCCACATCTGATTCCTTAACATGGGACTGGACCAATCCTGCAAACCACGACTTTGATCACGTCGAGATCTATCTGGACAATGTTTTCCAGGCAAATATTTCTGAATCTGTATACAGGGCTGCTGATCTCAAATCCGGCCACGATTATACAATAGGTTTGAAAACTGTGGATAGAGCCGGTAATATCAATAATACCACAATAAATAATATCGCCTCGACAAAAAGCAAGCCTTCAGGTAATGCGGTTAAAGGTATGACCACAAGTCGAGAGAGCCGGGAGAATATTGTATCGAAATCTTCTCAGATTCAGAAAGTGGTTGCAGATGAAAATGTGCATTATGATTTTGAGGATGATTCGATATCCTTTATCGAGTTTAAAGGCACTGCCAATTTTGGATATGTAAAAGTATTGATTGAAAACCTGGACGACACCTCCTCTCTTGTCGATCAGCAGCCGCCGAGTAAAGTGTACAGCAATTTCAATGTCTGGGTGGGAGATAACCGGTTTGACGGCGAAGGCATGACAGATACTGTAATTGGTTTTAAGGTAAGCAAGGACTGGCTATCTGCAAATGACATAAATTTGGACTCTGTAGCCCTGTTGCATTATTCCAATGCATGGCAGATTCTGGATACCATGCAGACAGAAGAAGACGCAGATTATTTCTATTTCGAGGCGCAGGCGGATGGTTTTTCACCGTTTGCAATATCGGCCGTGGATTCAACAACAGGCACAGATGAAATTTCAAGACCTGATGATTCCGGTTCTGCAGAACCTGCTGTCGGCAATTCCTCTGAAAACACAACAGAGCCTGCAAAAACCACTCCCGGGCCGGGTGTACTTGCAGTCCTTGGAATTATCTGCACAATCTATGTGATGCTAAAAAGGCTGTAAGGATTACGAGTATCGAGTGCAGGGGGTGGAGAATTTCAATTATCCTGGAGATATATTGGAATTATCTTACGGAAAGAGGCTCCTGTTTCAAAAGAGATGAAAGAGTTCATTTTGTCAGATCGTTGTATAATCTATCAAGTCCTGCTTTAAGGGCAGGTAATTCATTTTCGATCGTATCCCATACCAATTTATGGTCAACAGCAAAATAAGCATGAATCAGTCGGTCTCGCATTCCTGCAATCTTGCTCCACGGCACATCCGGTTCCATTGATTGTACATCTTCAGGCAAAGCCTTGGCAGCTTCGCCCAATATTTCGAATTGCCTTATGACCGCACTTTTAGTCTTTTCATCTTTCAGGAAGTCTTCCATTCCCATATTATGTGTAAAATCCTCAATGGAAAGGACTGCATCGATCATCTCTGAGATATAAAGTAAAGAATCTCTCATGGAGCCACCATCTCTTTCAGGACATTGTCCTGCATCCTAGGGTGCAGGGCTCGTTTTGACACCACGTCTACAGGCAATCCGAGCAGCCCCTCAAGATAGTCGCCAAGTCCCACAAGGTCAAACAGGGTAGCTCCGGTATCAAAATCAACCAGCACATCAACGTCACTTCCCGGTTTTTCTTCCCCTCTTGCATAGGACCCGAAGATTCCGACAACCTCAGCTTTGTACGCCTGTCTGATTTCTCCCTGGTGCTCTTTGATCAGGAGTTTGATTTCATCCAACTCTAGCGGGACTTTTTCTGATTTACTCATATTTTCAGTTCCTCGTGAGAGATAAGTGTACCAGCCCTCTTCTCAGACCTGTATTGATTCAAAGATAGATTGTCATCTTCCGTCATAATTGAATCTATATCTATCATATGACTTTTGATGTAATCAAGATCTTCCCTGATTGCTTTTAATTCATCTACAATCTCTCCAGAGTCGATCACTTCTGACATAGTTGAAAATTGGTTTGTGATTATTTAAATATATCTTTTTTAGGTAATACGCCCCACTCTGAAATCATTTTCACTGAAACAGTGAGTAAAAAAGTGTAGTTTTGTAGTCTTCTTTTATGACAACCGTGTTTGCATTCAGATATCCCAGATGTCTTAACAGATAGCTGCTGGTGACAAACTATCTGAAATAGACAAGTTGATCGACTGGAACCCATTTCGTCCCGTCCTGGAATCAATGTATATCAACAGGACAGACAAAGGTGTTCGACCTGAAAATGATGTTATAATGATGTTCAAAATGCTTGTATTACAACAATTTCCGAGTAACGGGAGTGCAGGGTAGAGAAAGCCAATTGTCCTGGAGATATGTTGGAAATATCTTACGGAAGGGGGCTCCTGCTCTAAAAGTTGAATAGGTTATAAGGACCAATGGTTGGATATTTATATCTATAGATACTTATATCCTTATATAGGCAAAGGTCACAACGTCTCTTTAATCGGTGCAAAGGAGAATCAAAATGTCAACTACTATCTGTGTGGATTTACAAACAAAAGAAAAACTTAGGAGTCTAAAAAAATATCCAAAAGAATCTTTTAATTCTGTACTCGAGAGATTAACCAGAATGGCAATCGACGAGGATGAACTAAGTGATGAAGCTATTCAAGACATTGAAGAATCTTTGGAAGACATCAAAATGGGTAGGACCTATAGTGAATATGAGGTCAAGAAAGAGCTTGGTTTGTTATGAGTTACGCTGTAATCTATACAAACAAATCACTGAAACAATTGAAAAAACTATCTAAGAATGTAAGTGAGAGCATAATCAGTTCAATAGACGAATTAAAAAACGATCCATATTGTAACATAAAAAAATTGAAGGGGATAGGGAAACAACCTCTATATTCTCACCGGGTTAGGGAATATAGAATCATCTTGACTATCGAAAACAATAGAATGCTAATATTTATTGTAGAAATTGGGGACCGTAAAACAATCTATCGGAAATATCAATCTTGAGATGATTCCTTCCGGGTTCTGACAACATTCGTTTGTAATCATAAAATCTCATAATTTTGTCAAATACTACAGTTGATAAAAATATGACCAAACACAAACATTGATGGTGGAATAATCAATGGATGTGTTTAAAATTACGGTTATTACCCGGTCTGCAAGTTAAGAGCAGGAAAATATCCTGCTCAACTTTATCGATTGCTTTTCTGTCTTGTTATCATTGCCACGCCGACAATCAGTGCTACAGCAAATATGGCTGTAAAGCCGGGTGTCTGAGTGTTTTCTGCTTCGGAAGGTTTATCCTCTTCTGTCTGTTGTTCGATTTGTGGTTCCTGTGCGATTGGCTCCTCGATGATTTCCCTGTACTCATCGCCTACAATGGAGAATATAGAAAAGCCGGGTGTTTCTGTGTTGAAATACAGAAAATCCTCATCTTCATCCACCAGATCGCCTGGCAAGTCCTGCCATTGTCCATTATGGTAACGGGTCATGCGTATTGTGGATGGATCTATATTGTTTTCTTCGATCCACTCCTTGCTGACCTTAAACTCGATCAGGATGTTGTCGGCATTGTCCTCATTGATAGTCCCCTCGCTACCTACAGTCAGGCTCAGGATCCGGTAAGAATTGCCTGAAGGCTCATCGACATCTGCCGGTTTTTCTTTAAGAACCTGCACCTTTGCCACGACATTACCTTTATTATCCTTTGCCTGGAAACCAATTCCCATTACAGGTCCTCTGCTTTCTGAGAAATCATATCTGACACTGGAACCTGCAAGTACCTTTTTTACGGCAGAATCCGTGCTGTCAACATCGTCTGAAGGCAGGCTTGGACCCACCGAGGTGCGGCTGGTGGAAGTAGTGGTCCTTTGTTTCTTTTCTTCAGGAGGATATTCGTTGATGAAAGTTCTCAGATGGGGATATCCGTCATTTATGGCCGGATGGATATACCAGATATTGGCAAAATCCCATCCCGAATATGTGGATTGGCGCTGCATCTGCTGCGCACTCCTGCCAGAGATTCCTTCCACATCGGACTGATTTCCCACACCGCCAATCACCGAATCTTCGATTTTGTACCAGTAGGAGTTTGTGATATTTCCGGATGTATGCTGGCCGATAAGCCCGCCGAGATATTCGGAATATTCAGCGGCTACATAACCTGTGGAATAGGAATTGGTAACATTGCCAAGGTTATGTCCAATAAATCCGCCCACACTGCTGTTGCCGGTAACATCCCCTCTTGAATAGGTATTGTTTACTGAACCATTATTCACACCCACAAGTCCGCCAACATAGTCTGCTTGAGCAAGAACGTCTCCGGTGGCATAGGAGGAATCCAAAAGACCCTGATTCAGACCCGCAAGCCCGCCTATATATTCGACTGTACCATTGAAACCGGTATTAACGACCACATCTCCTGTAGTGTATGATTGGTCTATCTCTCCGCCATAGTCAGCACCCAGCAGACCGCCAACAGAGATTATTCCACCTTTTGTAATATTACCCTCAATTACAACATCGCCTGTGGAATGGGAACGTATTATTGCACCTTCATGAGCCCCTACTAAACCTCCACAGCCCATAATTGTGCTTTTTCCGGTAACATTGCCAAAGTGGATCTCGCCCTGTGAATAGGAATCGTTTATGTATCCGCTTTCGTGAGCGCCGACCAGGCCACCCATGTAGAATACCAAAGTGTCACTAAGGTTGTTTTCATTAATTATACTACCAGTAGAATGTGACTCCAGGATTTTTCCATTATCATTGATGCCAACAAACCCTCCTAATCCCATTATAGCGATTTGCTCAGAAGATCCGGCAAACACGATATTGCCGGTTGAATAGGAATTGTTTATCGTTGCGTCCTCATTATAACCGGTAAAACCTCCAATACCTAGCAGAATTGCTTTCATGTCAGTATTAATAACAACATTGCCGGTTGCATGTGAATCAATAATCTTTCCACCCTCGTTCATACCTGCAAGACCACCGGTCGTGCCTGGGAGTACCGGTTTCTCCATAAGAACGGTATTTTCAGAGGAATGCAAACCGTTTTCTCTGTCAGAAAAATCTGCGATACTATACGTTACCTCATTGTCTGTCAGGCTCTCGGTTTTCAGGGGCCTGGGAACAACCAGTAATTCCTGGAAAACCTCTCCTGTTGCATCACATCTCTCAATGGTGCCCAGATTGTTATACCCGACAAGGCCGCCCACATGTGTCTGGCCGTGCACGTCTCCTCTTGCATAGGATTTGGTTATGAGGTCATCTGAATTTTCTCCTATAAGTCCACCAACATAACGATAGCCTGTAACGTTACCTGTGGCATGGGACTGGCGTACAGTATGGAATTCTGCTGCTGTGTTGTAGCCGATAAGTCCTCCGACCTTTTCTGCACCGGGCGCGATCACATCACCGCTGGCATAGGAGGTATTGATAGTTCCCTGATTGCTGTATCCCACCAGGCCACCGAAATAGGATGGATTGATACGGCTTTTTATTTCATTGGAAGTGGAGGCATATTCCTGTGCTTCATAGCATACATCTCCCGTCGCACTGGAGTTTTCAATGGTACCTCCATTATTATACCCGACAAGGCCACCCACATGACTGTAACCCCGAACATCTCCGGTTGCATGGGAATCGATCACAGGATCATCACGGTTTTCCCCGATAAGTCCTCCAACATTACGGTAGCCTGTAACATTGCCGGTGGCATTGGACTGGCGTACGGTCCTGAATAATTGTTCTGCTGAATTGCTGCCGATAAGTCCTCCAACCCCGGATGCACCCGGTGCGATCACATCTCCTGTGGCCCGGGAATTTTGCACAGTTGAATTGATACTCTGTCCGACAAGCCCGCCGATATTGTGTGACTCACCTGTAACTTCCACATGGGATACGGAATTGAGGATCCGTTCGTTTTGCAACATGCCCACAACCCCACCGACATAGGCCTGGCCTGCAACTTTTCCGGAGACCGTTACGTTTTCGATAGTTTCGGGAGATGTTGAAGACGCACGAACTGTCTGCGCTCCGGCCACAGCAGCCACCCAACCGCTGCCTGTTATATTGACATCTTCAAGAACAACATTTTTGATCGTGCCGTTTTTCACATATCCGAATAAACCAATATAATTCTCATTGGACCTGTTGATTGTAAGATTGGAGATAGTGTAATCCTGTCCGTCAAAGATTCCGCTAAACTCGGACTTGGGGTTGGCGATAGGCTGCCAGCCTTTGCCTGTATTGTAGGATGTTAAGTCGATATCACTGCCAAGCCTGTAATGTGCGGACAGGTTGTATCTCATGTTATTGAGGTGATAAGCATCACAGATTAGATAGGGTTCATCGGCAGTTCCGTTTCCGCCGCAGAAAAGGGGTTTTGATATCAACCAGACATAATCGTCTTGATCATCCTGCCAGGCAAGGAAGGGATATCCGTCATTGAGGTAAGTGTCAACCGCATTAATGTCCCAGGCAGAGAATGTGGAAATATTTTTCATCTCCCTGGTGGTTTTGGGTTCTCCGTTGCCTGTATCATTTTGACCCGAGGTTTCGGTGTTGTAGTAGGAATCTGTTATGGAGTTGTGGTTTTGTCCGACAAGGCCTCCTGGAGAATTGGTGCCGTTAACCTCGCCTGTGGAATAGGAATTAAGGATGACTCCATTGGTACCACTCATACCGACAAGTCCGCCAACCTGATCACTGCCGGTAACACTGGCAAGAGAGTATGAGTTCATGATATGTGCACTGGTAGAACCCGCAATTCCGCCTACACGGATCTGGCCGTTTACGTTTCCTGTTGAATAGGAATTCTCAATCGCTCCTCCATAGTAACTATATCCTGCAACTGCACCGGTATCATCGCCACCTGTGATATCAACATTTTCCAGTCCGACATTTTTGATATTTGCCTTATAAGCATAGCCAAAAAGCCCCACATATCGTGTAGCAGGCCGGTAGATGTACAGGTCTGTTATCGTATAGTTGCTACCATCGAAGGTTCCTGTAAACCTGTTTTCTTTGTTACCGATAGGTTGCCAGCCGGCACCATCATTCCAGTTTTGGGTGTCTGTCGCATCTATATTTGCAACCAGGATAAAATGGTCATCCTGATAATTGCGGGTATCGTTTAACTCCTGCAGGGTTGAAATCTGCCAGGGGTTTTCGCCAGAGCCGTCCCCACCGGCAAACCCGGCTGCCACAGGCAGACACATCGCAATGATGCATAAGAATACAAGGGAAAACAGAAGGTGTTTGACAGGCGCTACATTTTTTGGATAAATATATTTTAAAAAAGGACACATATAAAACATGTAACTTTAAAAATATATATACCTGTTGATGTTTATATACTCAAAATCGGAAACTTGCAGCAGGTTTTAGGGGTATATAGAAATTCCTTTCTGTTTCATAACATTAAACACATTATATTACGAGTAACGGGGAGTGCAGGGTAGAGAATGCCCATGGACTTTAGTTGTGGGAGTGTGTCAGCGCCTGACTCCCGGTAGGACGGGTTGAGTTTTTCTGCTCAATCCATCTCAACCAGAATTGCCCGGATAGAATCCCTTAAACCAATCAGACGATTGCCAACAACATCCCACACAATCACATAATCAATGCCGAAATAACCATGAGCTAAGCGGTCCCGCATACCGACAATCACCCGCCACGGAATGTCAGGATAACTTGCCTGTATCTCATCCGGCACATTCTTAGCGGCTTCACCAATGATTTCGATATTCTTCACAACTGCCTTCTGGGTTTTCCGATCGTTGAGAAATTCTGTGAAGTCCATCCCTGAAGTGAAATCTTCAATCTCATCAATCGCTTCAACGATGTCAGTTAAAAACAACCTGTACTCACGCATGAGCATAAACCACTTCTGAAAAAATCCTGCTTTTCAATTCATCCCTTACGGCACGTTTCGAGATGATATCAACCTTTGACCCGAACTCGTCTTCAAGAAAAATTCCAAGAGCTGCGAGATCAAAAAGGTCCGCACCTTTCTCAAACTCAACAAGGAAGTCAATATCGCTGCCGGTCTTGTATTCATTCCTCACCACCGACCCAAAAAGGCCTATTTCCTTTACTTTGTAGTTCTTTTTCAATTCCGGAAGCAGCTCATCCAGTCTTCCCAGAACAATATCCCTTTTGATCATATTGATTCCCTTATGAGATCTCTGATACACATTTTGGAGAGTCTTTCTATATTATTGCATTGGTTAGCGTTGTCTGACCACTCCAATTAATTCATGGGAGTTGTCAGTATTTTCAACTATTAGTTTAACAGATTTTATCGAATTTCTGGAAGAGGAACGTTAATCTGAATTCTCAATATCATGATACGTTACCTATCCAATTATGCCACTTGGACAGGCTATGAACATTTTGTTCATAATCTACGACAAAAAGGGTTATTGACATTTGATGTATCCCAAATACATCCTATGAATGACATAACAACTCGTAGGAATCTACATGTGTAAGCGTGGAGTAGTTCAGGATGTGTTTCTTAAGGAAGAAGATATCATGGGTACTCAGAAATTACCAATTTTGAAATCACCGATTGTGCCTGATCTAACTGTGTTTTAAGAGTCTCAAGGCCTTTCAACAGCCCCCACCATTCAAAAAAATCCTGGGAATCTCCGAGGTCACCGTTTTCAAATTCTATACAAAATCGGGATGACGGTATGTTATACCTGTCTTCAAAAACAGCAATTTCTTTTTCTGCCAGACGTATCTTTGCTCGCAGCAGAAGAATCTCCTTTTCAAGTGACTCTTTTACAATTGCATTGTCTGAGATTGCAATCTCCATAATAGAAAATACACATCTCCTAATTTAAGATTTTGTGGCAGGAATACAAAAAAGTCCCTCATAAAACCACCATCTCTTTCAGGACATTATCTTGTATCCCGGGGGTCAGGGCTCGTTTTGACACCACGTCTACAGGCAATCCTAGTAGTTCCTCAAGATAGTCGGCAAGTCCCACTAGGTCAAAAAGGGTGGCTCCGGTATCAAAATTGACCAGCACATCAACGTCACTTCCCGGTTTTTCTTCCCCTCTTGCATAGGACCCGAAGATTCCGACAACCTCGGCTTTGTGCGCCTGTCTGATTTCTACCTGGTGTTCTTTGATCAGGAATTTGATTTCAACCAATCTTGGTGGGACTTTTTCTGATTGACTCATATTTTCAGTTCCTTGTGAGAGATAAGTGTATTTTTGATGAAATGAAGGTCTTCCCCAATTGCTCTTAACTCATGTATGATTTCTTCAGACATAGTTGGAAATTAGTTTGTAGTTATAAATTAGTAATACGGCCCCGCCGTTACCCGGCTCGCCAAAATCGTACAGAACGTCTTTGACAGTAATCTGCCTGTAGAATACCAGGACGCCCGGACCGGCGATATCCGCCACAGTGTGGCCAATATCAGCGATACAAAAACACTGGGTTTTGTCCCGAAAGTTTCCCAAGAGGATGGGCTGGGGTGAGTTTGTGGGGAAAATGAGGATTAACCATGATCCCTCTTACCGGGCGCAAGTAATATGAAAGCATACATATATATCAAAATGGCTATATATCATGTTGATGACTTTTACGAGAAAGGGGTGAATCCATGACTATTTCCTTAATCGGCGCAAATATTGTTCTTTTAGCCAAAAACCATAATCCTTCAATTGTCTCCAGAGATTGGTTGTCGCAGAAAGGAATTTTGACAGACAGCATTAAATCTTTTACACACACCCCCGCCTTATCAGTTGTGGAAACCGAACGTTTTTCCTTTTTCGTCGATCCTGACCGCCTTCAATTGAGTGCAAAAAAGAATTTTATCAAAGAGGTAAACTCTCTTTGTGAAAAAATCCTATCATATGTTAGCTATCTTCCTGAAACGCCATACAAAGCAGTTGGATTCAACTTCGGATATGAGCTAGAATATGAATCCCCCATCTTACAGAAGATATATTGTCCCGGCAACAAGCTTGAATCTCTATTTTCGGAAAATTTCCAGCTTGGCGGTATAATCAAATACGAATTCAATGGGTTCACAGTAAAGTTAATTGTCCAGCCGGATATTAATGAAAAAATAAAGGCTGATTTCAATTTTCATTATGAACTAAATGAGAATTCAGATATTGAGAATATAATAAAAATGCATGGTGAAGCAATGGCTGAATCCCGAAGAGTGCTGGAGGAGTTAGTCAATGAGTGAAACGTACCTGCCTTCCCGGGGTTCAACAGAAAGTCTTGATCCAGACACTGTTATAAAAATGTATGATTCAATGGATATGCTGGGCCGGTCCGAATCACAGAGTCTGCATAATACCGATTTTGTATTTCAGGAACCGAATTCAGCCGATTCTCCAATAATAATTGAGAAAGCCCTTGCATATGGCAATATCTATAAATCGACGTGGAGGCAGGTCAGTTCATCTTTGAATATTGAAGAAGACGTATTTGCTTCTCAACCAAGCCCTATATTATTCAATGAAATTGAATGGGACAATCACAAATTCAAACTCTTCAGGCCTCTTGAACTGGATATCAATTTTGTTGATGAATTATGGGAAGGGGAAAACAGAGACCTGGATATATTCCTTGTTGCATCTGATATGGACGAGCTAATAGCCTCCTTCCGGGAAGAATTTTTTGTTATATGGGAGGTCTATTCCAGGGAGACGGATTCCAATCTTACTACAAAAGCACAGCAGATAAAAGAAAATCTTCTCAAACTTGTAACTGAAGTAGAGATTGATGGTGTTACAGGTGGCTATTTTTAAAACCCGGGATATTGAAAAAGCTCTTTTAGCAAAAGGCTTTCAGGTTGAACAGACCCACCACGAATATTTTTGGCTCTACTATAATGGAAAAAGAACTCACATCAAGACCCGTATCAGCCACGGGAAAAAAGAATATGGATCAAACCTGATATCTGCAATTAAAAAGCAACTCAAATTACAATCAAAACAACAAATTGAAGATTTGCTCAATTGTCCAATGTCCGAAGAAGATTATATTGAGTTGTTACTGTCAAACGGTGAAGTGGATTGATCTACTATTAGGACAGGTTTTCCAGTCTACGGATTTAAGTTTAGGCAACGTCAATTTCTCCGAGATCGTCTATTGTATGGTTGCCAAGTGGTGGAATGGGAAGATTTCGACGCAACCTTAAAACGAGCCACTCTTCAATGATTTCCTCCAGGTTATTACGACATTCTTCAAGGGAAGTACCTGTTGCCCAGACCCCTTCCAGTTCAGGTATCTCACCATAGTAACCCAAGTTTGACAGTATCCACTCCTTGCTGAAGATACCGTCTCCTCTTTCAACCTAAAAATTTCGCTTTTTTGTCAGGAAAAACCATTTGACAGTATCAACAATTTCACGTCAATTTCTACGATTTCATCTTTTTTTGCCTTAAAATCAGTGTATTTATGGCATCAAAGTTAGCGTAAATGTACCTTTTTGCCTTATTTTTCATGTAATCCACGGTAACTGTCAAATTCAATAAGCTATTTTTAATGAATTTTGTAGACTTAGACTTGAGTTCATCGTACTCATATCGCATCAGCGATATGAACAATTGTGCAATGAACCCAATAATCACAGCTCCATAAATGCTAGCATCCGTCC
>JASMTL010000062.1:0-5034 GCA_041694315.1 Methanosarcinaceae archaeon
TCATTTTCCGCCACAAGCCGCAGGATCTCTTTTTCATTATCTGAAAGGGATGATATATTACGTCTCAGATGCAAAAGACGTGATGATTCATAGGCCCTATCCACATCGTCCTCTGAAATGTTCTTGCTTGCCCTTTTTTCTGCATTCAGGCCTGATCTCTTGAGTAGATCGATACCAACACGCAGATCACCGGTCAAATCGACATAATTCACTATTTTCTCTCTGACTTGATCCGGGACTACTTCCGGATAAAAAGCCAGCTGGATTCGGGAATAAATGATGTCTCCTATTTCGTCATAAGAATAAGGAGGAAATTCAATCTCTTCTGGCAGGAATACAGAACTCACCTTTGGATCAAACCTGTAAAGTTTTCCCGTATCACTTACAATCGCAATCACACCCATTTTCACACCGGGATACTGTTCATGGGCCCGTAGTATGGAATACATTATCTCATCGGCATGTCCCCCGTGGAATAAATAATTGATATCATCCAGACACACCACCATTACCTTATCCTTTTCGATAAGCTTCAGGACAATCTTTTCAAAAAGTTTCCTGAAGGCTACTCCTGAAGACGGAGGATCTATATTGAAAAGTTTGCGATATATGCGTGAAACAACAGCAAATCGAGTGGAATCCATCTGGCAATTGATCTTAACCAGCACCACATCCGAGGTATGTGATTCTATTTTTTCAAAAACCTTCAATACAGCACTGGTTTTACCGGTACCGGGCGGACCATATACAAGACAATTAATAGGTCTCATACCTTTTACTGCAGGCTTTAGACTATAGATGAGGGATTGTAGCTGGGAATCCCGGTGCATAAATTGCTCGGGAAGATAATCCAGCTCCAGTACGGTGGGATCCCTGAAAATTGTCTCATCCCAGAGAAGCATATTATTTTTCATATACCTGACTCCTAAACCTAGTATAAAATTCCCCTGTAAATATAATAGCTTTATTGCAGGGCAATTTGGAATCCTTTATATATTTGCTCACCTATGGGTGATTGGATAACTTATGAAATGCAGGAGAGGAAGACCAAAATGCCCCCGCAGGATAAGGGCAGAGCCCAATATTATGTGCTTTAAACCCTGCGGGATACCAAGGTCTGAAGTTGAGGTAGTAGAACTCGCATTTGAGGAACTGGAAGCCATCCGACTTGTGGACATGGATGAGCTGACACAGGAAGAAGCTTCCCTTGAGATGGGAATTTCCAGAAGAGCTTTCTGGGAAGAGCTGAAAAATGCGAGGAAAAAAGTTGCCAGAGCTCTTGTTGAAGGGCAGGCCATAGATATCAAAGGTGGGAATTACACTACTGAATAAATGGAGTAATTATAATGAGTCAAAACATACATTCAGCTGAAAGTCTGGTAAATTCCAAAGTTGAAGAGCCAAAAATCGTATCGAATCTCCGTGGAATAAGAAACAAGCTCATGGTCATGAGTGGCAAAGGCGGTGTAGGAAAGAGTACCATTTCCGCAAATCTAGCTGCAGCCCTTGCCCGGCGCGGGAAAAAAGTAGGACTCCTTGACAGTGATATTCATGGACCAAGCATTCCAACAATGTTTGGAATCGCAGACCAGAGGCCTGAAGTAGGAGAAAAAGGTATTCTACCCGTACAAGTTGCCGATAACCTCAAGGTCATGTCCATAGGTTTATTGCTGGATGATCAGGATTCCCCCGTGGTCTGGAGAGGGCCTGCCAAGATGGGAGCAATAAAACAATTTCTGGAAGAAGTAGACTGGGGAGTGCTGGACTATCTTATCATAGACCTGCCACCTGGTACAGGGGATGAACCATTGAGCATAGTACAGTTGTTGGGCAAGGTAGACGGTGCCGTCGTTGTCACAACTCCACAGGATGTAGCACTGACAAGTGTCAGGAAATCCTTGAAGTTTGCAGAGATGCTGGAAGTCCCGGTTATTGGAATGGTTGAAAACATGAGCGGTGTTATCTGCCCCCACTGCAAAGAAGAGATACAGGTATTTAGTGGGGAATCTGTAGAAAAGGCTGCGAAAGATTTCAATACCCCTCTGCTTGCCACATTACCCATCGAGCCCGAAGTATCCTCTACAGGGGATAAAGGGGACGTGTATGGCAGTGAAGAACAGTCCCTCTGGAAAGAAAAATTCAATGCAATCGTTGATTCCGTGGAAGAAAAGTTCAACTAATCTTCCAGTCTATTTTTAAGGGCAAGGGGATTTTTATGGAAAATAAAGAGATAAGTGACAAACTCAAGGAAATACTGCAACTAAGATACGAACCAGTAGCCGTTAAATTGGTTAAAAGGGGCGAAGATATTCCTGCAGACTTTAACCAACCCGAGAAAAAAACCCGCCATTGCCAGTCTATCATGAAAGCAAGGACTGGCGAATGTCTTGTGATACCGGCAGATAAACATGCATGTGTGGTAGGTGGTTCCAGTCTGGGACTTATAGAAACACCTGATAATGTAAGAAGCGGAGAATTCCACTCCAAGATCGGCATGTTCGATACACCTGAAGCAGCTGCTAAGATGATAGAGGAAAGGGCAGAATTCGAAGAGTGTTCCATGCAAGCGACAGTAGTCTGTCCTCTTGAAAAAGCCAATTTCAAGCCAGATGTGGTAATTCTGGTCGACCTACCTGAAACCCTTTACTGGATAGTTCCAGCATCAACTTTTGAAAAAGGTGGAAGAGTTACAATGAGCACAGCGCCTTTCCAGGCCACCTGCGTAGACTCAACGATAATCCCCATCCAGACCGGAGATATAAATTACTCTATGGGATGTTTCGGATGTCGCAGGACAACCGATATAGGCAGGGATGAAATGCTGGTGGGAATTCCAGGCCCCATCCTTGAAAATATAGTAGAGCATCTTGAAAAACTCTATGAAAAGCCTATCAAGAAAGCCAGGGGATTGTAAGATTCAGGTAAAAGCAATTAAATGTAAAGAGGCAGCGAAAAGAGGGCTGGATTGGCTGGATGAAAGTCAGCCTGTGACACTCAAGGAATATGCCAGAAGTACAACAGCCAGCTACCTCTGGGGCAGGGGATATACCCGTACAGCCACCCTGATAAAAGAGGCTCACAGGCCACAATCTTTCAGGGACATCTGCAGAGGTGCCTCAGCCCTTGCCACAATGGGAATCTATTATCCTGCAGTTACCCATTATATCAAAACCAAACAGAATGATGGCAATTTAGAAAACATATATGATAGAACCTATGCCCTGATTGCTCTTGCAGATCTGGAAGTGTCCTGTCCCGGTGAATGCCAGAAAATAATAAGAGATTATAATCGTACATGGGAACATCCCGGCACAACTGCATTGATAATAATTTGCCTCATAAAACAATCAGAACTGACAGGATCAGACTACACTGATATTATCCGGGAAAAAACTGACTGGTTATTGTCCCGGATGCAGGATAACGGAGGCTGGAAATTCATAGCTACCAGCAATCTTGTTATGCAGGCATTGATAATGGCCGATCGCTCTGCTGAAATAGACCAATCTATCAGGTGGTTACTGAAAAAACAAAATGATAATGGTAGCTGGGGTAAAAATAACGGAGATATTACGGCTACTGCACAGTCATTGATTACTCTTGCTCTGTATCTCAATGCTTAAAGCAGAAGGGCTAAAATACAAGCCATTTATAATATTGAAACCATGAATGAAAACAAAGAGAACATCATGAAATTCCATCCACAGAGCAATACCTATATTTTTCGGAAAAAATCCTATTTTGAACAAAATGTAAGCCTTGATGGAAATCTCATTACAGGATCAGATACTAATTTCTGGAAAAACCTGAAAGTTGCCGGCAACGTAGAACTTGGCAAGGGCACAGTTGTGAGAGGAAATCTCCATGCAGAAGAAGTGATACTGGGCCCAGATTGCAGGATTGACGGGGATATTCATGCCAGCAGGAATGCGACACTGCTTGATCGTTGCACAATCGGCGGCAATGCTACCACAGATGGCTGGATGAAGGTTAGGCCTGGTTGCAGTATAAAGTTTGTAAGGGCGAAAAAAGAACTGGAACTTATTGGTAAAGTCAATATTGAAAATATAGAATCAGGTACTAAAGTAATCGTTCATTCTGAATGAGTTATTTATTTTCTTCAGCCAGCATTTTCAGCAGCCTGTTACGCAGTTTATTTGCAGAGATACTTGTCCGGTCCCTGGGCCGGGGCAGATCGACATCAACCATTTCCTTTATTCGCCCGGGACGGGAAGTCATAACAGCAATCCTGTCGGAAAGATAAACTGCTTCATCCACACTATGTGTTACAAAAAGAATTGTTATCTTTTTAGATTCCCATATCTGTAACAGTTCCTGCTGGAGTTTATTGCGTGTCTGGGCATCAAGGGATCCAAAAGGCTCATCCATAAGTAAAACTGCAGGATCGTTTGCAAGGGCCCTGATAATAGCAATCCTTTGTCTCATTCCCCCTGAAAGTTCATAAGGATAACTATCCCTGAACTGCTCAAGGCCTACAAGCCTCAGATATTCTTCAGCAATCTTCCTGGATTCTTTCCTATCCATACCACTCATATCCAGGCCAAATGTCACATTATCCATGACTGTACGCCAGGGGAACAGGGAATATTCCTGAAAGACCATACCCCTGCGGGGATCGGGAGAGGTTATTGTTTCGCCATCCAGCAGGATCCTGCCCGAATCCGCCCTGTCCAGGCCGGCAACAATTCGCAAAAGGGTAGTTTTTCCGCAACCTGATGGACCAATGATACAGACAAACTCACCATCCTTCACCTCAAAGTTCACATCCCTGAGGGCATCGGTAGCCTCACCTTTATCCTTCTCAAAACTCTGTCCCACATTCTCAATCACAAGTCGGCCCATTTAAACAACAACTCCTTTTCTCCATTTGAGCAATTTTCCATCCACATACCAGCGGAAAACACGATCTATCAACAGTCCCAAAAAGCCCAGAATGAGCATGTAGACCAGCACAAAATCCATCTGATGCAGATAATAATGCCACCAAATCTTGTATCCCAGACCGTTTTTACT
>JASMTL010000063.1:0-2530 GCA_041694315.1 Methanosarcinaceae archaeon
GACACATGGATGATGCTCATCGTTTTGACTGGGTAACCAATGAGCTGGAAATCGCTGAAAAATCAGAAATTGCTTACATGGGTGGCTGCTGGGCATCCTTTGCTCAGCCGGAGATTGCACGTTCAACGATACAATTACTGAATGCTGCAGATATCAGGCCTATGTTACTTGAAAAGGAAAAATGCTGTGGTCTTTTCCTGATCGACAACGGCCATCTGGATGAAGCTGCAGAACATGCACATAAATATGTGGATTACATCGAATCACAGGGAGTAAAAAAACTGGTGGTCTCCTGCCCGGGATGTTATGAGGTCATCGGGAAAGAGTATGCAAAATTAGGCCAAAAACCGGAATTTGAAGTGGTATTTTCTCTTGACCTCTTCAGTGAGCTTGTCAGGGAAGGCAGACTGCAACCACGTAAGACCACGGGTACGGTTTCTCTGAGGGATGCATGTCCCATGAGGAACCAAAAGGATGTTCCCAGACAGTTGATTTCAGCTATGGGATATTCCATAGAGGAACTGTTTGAATGTACGGTTTGTTGTGGTGCACCTGCAGGTGTCAAACCCAATTTCCCGGAAATATCAGGTAAAATCGCAAATCTGACCCTTGAAAATCTTCAGGAAGGCAATACACTGGTAAGTTACTGTCCCTTTTGCCAGTATCATCTGGACGGTGTTTCAGAAAAGCCAAAACCAGTGATAAAAGATATCTCTACGTTGCTTGCAGAACAAACCCTTTGAAATCATTCGATCTGCAAAATTTTCAGCATATTGGTACCTCCCGGTTTACCGGGAGACTGGCCTTCTGTGAAGACTATAAGATCGCCCTCTGATGCTATCTGGTTTTCTTTCAGTAATCTGCTAGCGGTTTGTTCCCAGCTGCCGCCTTTATTCGGGGAATATATAGGATAAACCCCGTATGAAAGGGCAAGAGTTTCACATATTTCCTGCCTTCTGCTCATAGCGAATATCCAGCAATCGGGTTTAAGCCGGGAAATCCTGCGTGGAGTCTGGCCGGAAACGGTGGGGGTTACAGTGTGGTCTACTTTCAAACGCCTGATGGCCTGGTAAACCTGCAGAGCAATAACATCACTTACTGACATGGTAAGTTCATCGATGCCCTTTGTAAGCAACTCGGTTCCCCAGCCGGTTTCGTTCCTCCATTTTTCGGTCCTTGAAGCTATTCCGGTCATCATCAACACGGTTTCAATCGGGTATCTTCCTACTGCCGTTTCCCCGGAAAGCATCAGGGCATCTGTCCCGTCAAGTATCGCATTTGACACATCAGTGGCCTCTGCACGTGTCGGACGAATATTTTCTGTCATTGACTCAAGCATATGTGTTGCAGTAATGACAGGTTTGCCCCGCAGGTTTGCCTTATGTATAATCTCTTTTTGCAAAACCGGCACTTGCTGGATCGGAGTTTCCACTCCCAGATCCCCTCTTGCAAGCATTATGGCATCGGTATGCTCAAGAAT
Source organism: Methanosarcinaceae archaeon (assembly GCA_041694315.1). Lineage (GTDB taxonomy): Archaea > Halobacteriota > Methanosarcinia > Methanosarcinales > Methanosarcinaceae > Methanohalophilus. The sequence continues at coordinate 1,481 of JASMTL010000063.1, forward strand.
ATCATTTATGTTTTTTACCGCTTCTTCCCTTTCTATTTTTGCCACGACATAAATGGACTCACCATGCTGCTGGGCAAATTGTCGCAACTTTTCAATATCAGATGCACTTTCTACAAATGAGAGGCTGAATATGTTTACTCCTTCCTCCAGGGCAAACTTCATGAATCTCAGGTCATCATCCGTAACAGCATCCAGAAAGATCCGGGAGCCTGGCAAATTCACTCCTTTGTGGGATGTGAGATAACCCCCGATTTCAACCTTGCATTCTACCCCTTTATCGGTATTACCCAGACATCTAAGCTGGATAAAACCATCATTGAGAAATACATTGCTACCCGGGCTTACACTCTCATAAAGCCTTTTGTAATTTACCGGTATGATGTTTTTCCCACCATCTATATCCAGAGGGGTAAGATAAACAGTATCTCCCTTTTCAAGAGTTAAAGGTTCATTTTCCAGGTCTCCAACCCTTATTCTGGGGCCGGGCAGGTCGGCAAGGATTGCCACAGTTACTCCCAACTCAGTTGATAAACTACGTATCCTTTGGATAACTTCCCTGTGTTTTTCCAGATCACCATGAGAAAAATTAATCCTGGCTACATTCATCCCCTTAAGTATCAATTGCCTGAGTACGGGTTCGGGACTGGAAGCCGGGCCAATCGTGCATACAATTTTGGTACGGTGATCTGGTAGTTTCATATTTATACTCATGTGTTTGTAGGAAGGGTAACCATTACTTTTCTTCCTTTTTGGATGTAGTTCCCTTGCACCATTCTTTCATCTCGCGGTCAGTTTCTGTTGCTTCCTGTTCATCACCGCTTACAAGTTCACACCAGTCATCGATTTCCTCATCAGCAGTTTCCCCCGGCTCTTCTTCTTTTTTCTTAATCTGTTTTGGTTCATTTGATGGTGTAGGCATATAATCACTCATTTTGTGTCCTGTCCTTTTGTACAAGTATAGCATCCTCTATATTAAGGCGTGCAGTATACTCATCAATATCTATGACAGTGCTCTTTTTTATTTCTATCCTTCTGGAATATAAGGGACAG
>JASMTL010000064.1:0-11134 GCA_041694315.1 Methanosarcinaceae archaeon
CAAAAGAACTTATAAATAGGAAAAGGTGCGCCACACACGCACCGGCTCAAAAAAAAGAGACATCAGATTGTTTTGATATCAATATCTCTGTAATGAATTGCATCCACCGGACAAATTGCAACACAGCGCTGGCAGGAAGTTCCAAGGCATTTTTCACTATCATAATGCACATATTTCTTACCATTCTCTTCCAGCGCTATAATAGCATCTTCAGGACATTCCTTCTCACACTTACGACAGAGAATACAATCCGGAGCCTCCTCTTCAATTACGATACCCAGATTGCTCACAACTTCAAGGCCTTCTTTGCCCACTTCATCAATATCCTTTATGACCCTTTTTTCAATTACAGGGTCCTTGTAAGGCTCAGGTAATGTTGGGAGACCATACATTTCAAGCATCTGATTGTATGTTTCAATGGGCATTCCCTGTGTCCAGTAGGAAAGTTCACAAACATAGAAGTTCGAAAACGTTTGGCTTTCGGCCATCATCAAATGATCTGCTTTTATCCTGTTGGCTATTTGCTTAACTTCTTCGAGACGACCCCCATCAAATACAAGCTCCCTTGCAAGTGAAATAGAAGTATTACCAAATTGCACAATTGATTTGGAGAAGTTTGGACAGGATCCCAGTATTCTGGCTTTTTCCGCATCAATATATGCACCTGTTGCACCGGCCATGTACATATAATCGAGGTCCCCATATGCAAGACCTGCTTCAACAAGTAAAGTCAGGTGTGCAGCACGTATCGCACCAATAGCTTTGCCTGCTTCTTCGATATCCCTGTCATATATTTCCACATCATCAGCCAGAATAACTTTACCATTGGGAAGATTTGGAAGCTTCTTGATCACTCCAGTATCCAAAGCAACCGAAATTGCCGCAATTACCCCCGTACCGGTAATTCCTTTTGCCACCAGATCGCTGGCTTCTTTGATATCCCCGGTAGCCGGGTCAATCAGATGGGCTTTACGGGGAGACATATCCTCGTCCAGAATAGTGATCCTCCAATAATCCCCCTCAGGATTTACATCGCATATTGCACCGGGACTTGCAAGCATACCACAAGAAATTCCCTGACCTTCTATTGCAGGACCTGCAGCTGCACTGCCAGTAATAATCTTGTTCCCTATTTTCAGTGCCATTTCGGCATTTGTACCATAATCCGTTACAAGAGAAGGTTTTTCCTGCTCATAGAAATCGGTCTTAATCATCATTGCCAGTGCATCCGCACCAATTTCATGTTTGATTGCAGGAGGGACTATGATTTCGCAATTTGGAAGAGATATCATACCCTCAAATATCTCAGAAGCATTGAAAATCCGCGCATCACGCACCACATTTTCGACACCAAGCTTCTTTTGTTTGTTTTTACCTGCATAAGCAAGGTCACGAATCTCAATATTCTGGAAAATTGAAAGTTGTATAGGGTTTCCGCATATAGCGATACGCCGGATATCCGCCGGGTCAACATCAAATCTTTCGATTATTTTTTTTACCGTATCCATCACTATTTCATGTGAAATCTCGGGACCTACCTGAATCGAAAAATCCAGATGGTCCATCACATTTCCGCCTGGCAAAGGATGACGCATTGTAATAGCGGTCTTTAGAACATCCTTCGTATCCAAGTCAATCAATTGTGCCCGAAAGCCACTTGTTCCCAAATCTATAGCAATACCATACATGTTATACACCTCTGTAAATACAGAAAGGAATGCATAGAGAAGATAAAATCCGAAGGTATATAAGGTTTTGTGAAGTAATCACAAAACCACACTGTTACATAATAATTAAATTGCTATACGCTGTAAATCAACCATTGTTCTCAAAATCAAATCCCAGCAGGAATGTACCACTCCCACATTCGTTCTTCTCACACATCCTTTCTTTAATGTATTCATCAGTAGGAGGCGAAGGAGATGCCAGAATTGCATCACTTACGCCTTCAATACAGCCGACATGTTCACATTCTTTAGGTGGGAGGACGACTACAAGGGGTTCCTTGCTGCTGTTGGCCTCCATAAGCACTCCCTTGTCATAAATGATAATATTGCCTATTACAAGAGAATCTGCACACTTTTCCATTTCTTTAATCCTTTCGGCATCCTCAGTATCTTCTCCTACTTTTTTATCTTTATGCTTTAAGATTACATTTGGACCTGAGGGCCATTCATAGTCCATATCCGTAAGGAAAGACACAAGTACATCCATATCAAGTACTTTTTTCACACCCTGGTTATCACCTCTGCCCAGACCCATTAAAGTCATCTGGTCAGCTTTTTCCTCCATTTTTCTTATGATTTCCCTATCTTCAGAAGAAAGCAGCATTGTAGCGCCTACACCTTTTACCTGACCCAGTTTTTCAAGAACCTGTTCAGTTATTTTATCTTTATCCAATTTGTATCCCTCACAAAAGAATGATTAAGGCATTTTAATGAAGTGCTAATAATCTCTTTCTTTTGGATATTTAAGGATGTCGAATTATTGACACTTAAAAGCTATAGCTACGAACATAATAACAGTGGTTTTGTGAAAAAAATGCATAACTGTTATATAAGACCACCAAACATAATTATCAGATAACTTAACAGGAGTGAGAATATGACAGAAGTTACTGTAAACTCAAGAATCTGTGGTTACAAGCATAAAATTAACGCAGAAAAAGAAGGTAAAAAGATTAACGTCGATATTACCAGTGACTGCAAAAAAATACAGGCAATGTCAAAAATGGAAGTACCAAAAATGGAAATTTTTGACATCCGGGACAACTACATCACCAAAAAGGCACAGGAAGCACACACATGTCCAACCTGTATAGTTCCAGGTGGAGCAATTCATGCCTGTCACCTTGAATCAGGATTCATTTCCAAAACACTGGCAAAAGAATCGGGTAGTGTCAGTATTGATTTTGATGAAGACATTGATGACTAAATCAATAAACACATAAATTATCCACTAGCAGGAGGCAAAGAATAGAATGACAATAATACCAGTTGCACCGGTTGGGAGAGTTATCAGAGAAGCAGGTGCAGAGAGAATTAGTGAAAGTGCAAGTGAGGAGCTTGCCAGGATACTGGAAGAATACGGCATGAAAATATCGAATGAAGCCATTGCTCTTGCCAGGCACGCAGGAAGAAAAACGGTAAAAGAAGAAGACATAAAAATGGCAGTTGATATTGCGCGCAAGACACGAGACTAAGTTTAAACTACAAGATCCATAAACCCAATTCCTGCCAGCGTGGATATGGTTACTATAAAACCGGCAACCATGACTCCTGCCAGAATGGCAATGAGAGCATGTCTGAACTTAATTCCAAAAACAAAAGCTGCTGCACAGCCGGTCCATGCACCAGTAACCGGAAGAGGGATGGCCACAAACATTACCAATGCCATAGTTCCGTATTTTTCAAATCTCTTCGAATGGTTACGATGGGTGCGTGCAAAAAGCCAGCCAAAAAACCTATCTAAAATGTAAAAACGCCTGAGCCAGGATGATACCGGTTCAAGAAATAATAAAAGAGGTATCACCGGGAGCATATTACCAAAAACAGCCAGAAAATATGCTTCCAGGGGAGACATATTGTATAAACCTATAGCTATTGGGATTGCCCCTCTGAGCTCAGATACTGGCAAGGCAGCGATTATAATTGTAGCAAACCAGGAAGGAACAGACCCCAGTAAACCTATAAGCTGGTCATTAAAAAGCATTCAATACCCTTATTCCTCACCTTCAATAGAGAGATGGGCAAGTAAAGCATCCAGCTGAATGCGCTCATCGGCCCCCTCAGTAATCCTGAAATCTATTTCACCCAGCACATCAACAATTGAGACAAGTTTCCGGGCAGGCATATCAAGATCAAAGAGAGACCTGTAAACCTGACCTACAACATCTTCACCCGATAAACCCCTTGAAACCATTAAATCATCAAGTTTTTTGCGAGATGAAATAAAATTGCCCCCAAGAGCACTTTCTAAGAGGTCTTTTATTTCCTCAGGGTGAGCCGTGGCAGTAATCCGGTAAATACCGTCCGCATGGATACTGGTATCAAACATTGAAGCAGCCTGAACGGCGTTTATTGCCTTGCGCATATCTCCTTCTGCAACATATTTGATAGCTTCAATACCATCATCCGCAATATCCAGATCTTCCCTTTCTGCTATATATTGACAACGTTTACCTATTGCATCATCAGAAAGAGGGCGGAACCTGTAAACAGCACATCTAGATTGTATTGGCTCAATGATCTTGGAAGAATAGTTACATGAAAGAATAAATCTGCAATTGTTCGTATAGCGTTCCATAGTACGCCTCAATGCAGATTGTGCATCCGGCGTGAGAGCATCGGCCTCATCAAGAAAGATTATCTTAAAATCCGCTCCACCGATTGGGGAAGTTTTTGCAAAATTCTTTATTTTGGTCCTGACCACATCAATACCGCGCTCATCCGAGGCATTCAGTTCAGTGAAATTTTCCCGCCAATCATCACCAAAGAGTTCTCTGGCAATTGATACGGCAGTAGCAGTTTTTCCTACACCGGGCGGACCTGAAAAAAGCAAGTGTGGAAGATTATTGGTTTTTATATAGGAGCGCAATCTTTCAATTGTATCTGATTGTCCCACCACATCTTCAAGCCTGTAGGGCCTGTATTTTTCAATCCATATTTCTTCTTTCATAGCTATCCTCCAAATTCGGCGAGCAAGGGGGAGCAAAAATAAGAGTTAATTAGAGTTTAAATTTTCGCAAAACATGACAGTAGATGAAGCCAGAAATGACTTCATCTGTAAATTTCTTCATAGGCAAGTTTTCCTGAAAAAGGCAACCTGAACTTTGCACCCCTCCATGCCATTATGACAAGTACAAGTGTCAGAAAGAGGGAAAAAAAACCTGCAATATCAGCAAGCAACCAACCTACATATGGAATCCAGGCAATAAGATAGATGCCTATGGAAAGAGGCAAGAACGTTAGTATTGACTGCAATGCATGGAATTGTACAAACCTGTTTTCCTTTTCTATGAGAAGAAAGACAAGACCTGTGATCCAGAAGCCTACATAACAAAGCACGGCTTCAACGTTTTCATCCAGGCCGGTAACTGTTGAATAACCAAGACGACTCATCAAATCACCTCATTTCAATACAGCCCTGAGGGCATTTTTCCACACATTTCCCACAGGATATACATTTTTCCTGATCGACCTCTGCAAGGAATTTAGTTACATGTACTGCATCTACAGGACATACCTTCTCACAAAGTTTGCAACCAATGCAACCGTTTTCACATACTGCTTTTACAGTTTTTCCTTTGTCATGGGACATGCAAACTACATGTACCTTTTCTGATTCTTTTGCAAATACAAGGATGTCATTGGGACAGGATTCAATACAAAGACCGCAACTTGTACACAAATTCTTGTTAATTTTAGGTAAGCGGTCATCACCAATATAGATAGCATCGAATGGACAGGCCCGTACACAGGTTCCCCTACCCATACATCCGTAGTTGCAACCTTTTTCACCTTCAGAAAGCATCATTACGGCTTTACAATCTTCAATGCCTTCATAATTGAATCGATCCACACAGTGTACACCGCCATTGCATCTAACATATGGATATTCAGCTTCAGCTTCAGAAACTTCCTGGCCCAGGATACCTCCTATTTCCTTTGCTACATCAAAACCGCCAACCGGACATCCGGTAAGGGGGGCATTGTCATCCACCACATGTTCAGCAAAGTCAGCACATCCGGCATAACCACATGCACCACAGTTTACACCTGGTAAAATTTCAGTTACTTCCTCTACAAGGGGATTTACCTCTACCTTGAATTTCTTGGAAGCAACAATAAGCATGACACCAATCGCAAGAGCAAGACCACCAAGTGTGGCCATGGACTGTATAAGCAGGGTTGTCATCTCGCTCATAAGGGAATCACCTTAAAGTAATTAACAAATGCCATGGAAAGCATCGCTGCGATCAAAAAGGCCTGGGGAAGACCCCTCATTGCAGAGGGAACCGGCAAAATGGTAGTTTTTTCCCTTATACTAGACATCATGATCATTACTATTGTATACCCCAAGCCTGCTGAAACACCAAACACAATACTCTGCAGGAATGTATATTCATTCATTACATTTAGCAAAACCACACCTAGCACGGCACAATTAGTAGTAATAAGGGGAAGGTAGATACCAAGCGACCTGTAAAGAGAAGGAATATTTTTCCTTATCACGAATTCAACAAGCTGCACAAGAGCAGCAATTACTACAATAAAGCTTATGAGTCGCAAGAATACAAGATCCAGCGGAACGAGAATGAAGTTATAAATTGAATATGAGACTATCGAAGCCATCGTCATGACAAAGATCACAGCTCCCGACATACCTGCTGCACTCTTGGTATCCTTGGTAACCCCGAGGAAAGAACACAGTCCCAGAAACTGAATAATCAGGAAGTTCTTAATGAAAAGGCCATCCATGAAGATGGCAAATAAAGCCTTTTCCACCATTTTATTCACCTCTTGCAAGTTTTTTTGCACGGCTGTAATTAATAATAGCCATTAGTACACCTATTGTAAGGAATGCCCCCGGTGGCAGTATCATGTAGGAAGCAGGAGCTACCATGGGGATACTGAAAATCATATGGCCAAAAACCACAATCTGGCCTGTACCCAGAAGTTCACGAGTTCCACCTATAAGCACCAGTGCTACAAGGAAACCTGCAGAAATACCCAGTGCATCCATTAGAGAATAAAACATATTGTTCTTATTAGCATAAGCCTCCGCACGTCCTATTATCACACAGTTTACAACAATCAGGGGAATAAAAACACCCAGTGCCGCATATAAGGGAGGAGTATATGCCTCCATCACCATATCCACAATGGATACAAATGTTGCAATTATCAGGATGAATATAGGGAGCCTAACTGTAGGAGGAATATGTTTTCGCAAAGCAGATACCATCAAATTGGCACTGACAAGTACAAAGGCTGTTCCAGCAGACATCCCTATTGCATTATTAACCGATGTTGTGACTGCCAGGGCAGGACACAGACCCAATACAAGGGCGAATATAGGATTGTCTTTTGTAATTCCACGGATGAATTCGTTGAGTGCTTTGCTCATGATATCACCTTTTTTAGGTTTCTTGCTCCTTTATTTGATCTACCTTTGCATTCAATGCGTCAACCACGGCCTGAGAGGATATCGTTGCACCCGTAATGGCATCCACAGAACCACCGTTTTTTGAAAGTTGCAAATCTTTAAGGGGCAAGTTATAAAACTGCGAGCGGAATTCTTCAGTAGTTATTTTTGCACCCAGCCCGGGAGTTTCAGAATGTTTCATTACTTTCATGCCCGTAATCTCATTAAAAGAGGCATCAACTCCCCCGGCTAGCTTAATAGTGCTCTGAGACCCCGATTGTTGGCGGAAAAAGGCATACCCAACCAGATTACCCGATGAATCGAATGCTCTGTAGTACAGAATCTCCTGCTCACCACCTTCATTAATTTTATCACCATATACGGGCTCGAACTCAGACGCAGAGGGCACAACCTCATTCAATGCCTCTTCTCTTGCCTTAATTTCATTCTGTTTGAGTTGATCCTGTGTAGGTACATAAGTCAGGCCAAGCAGTAAAGCTGCAATCAGACTAACAAGAACCAGCTTTCCTATAACTACTGTAATGTCTTTCCAGGATTCAGTCATCAATTTTCACCCCCAGTTTTTCAAGGGGTATTTTATCCATCATTAAGCGGTATTTACGCTGAAACAAGGATTCTTCGCCGAATGAACGGGGCAGAGTGTTGTTATCAATAAATGATGCTACACAATTTGCCAGGAATATACCATAGAAAACTGCAAATACATAGTTTGCAAAGTGACCATATACCACAGTCAACAGGCCACAGAGAATTCCATAAATAATTCTTCCGTTCTTTGTTACAGGAGAGGAAGGAGAATCAGTTGCAAGGAACAACACACCAAAAATAAATGCGCCAGTTACAACATGACTGACCTTATCCCCTATTAACAGGGCAAGCAGAAGGGTTGTCAATGCATAAAAAAGCGGGACCTTCCATTCGACATATCTTTTAAGAATCAGATATAATCCGCCAACCAAAGCAATCGGGGATACGCCGACAAGCATACCTGCTCCATTTTCAAGAAACAGATCGGATATGCCATCCAATTCGGGGAATGATACAGGATGCATGGCAGACCAGTAAGCCAGCTGCAGGAAAACCCAGGCAACAAGCACAGGATTGAAAATGTATGAGCCTATACCGCCAAACGCGTGCTTTCCAATAGCCACTGCAAAGAAAGTACCTACTATCGGAATCCATATAGGAGCTTCCCCCGGTACCAGCAGGGCAACCATTAGCCCTATCAATGGAGCATGACCATTGGTTACCGTAACTTCCTTTTTGAAGGTTTTCTGTATTATCACTTCCGTAACTACTGCCATACCAATCCCTGCAAGGATAAGGGTAAGGGCATGTAGTCCGAAAAAATAAACCGATACAAGACTTACCGGCAGAAGAGCCACAAATTTAATCCAGGTTATTTTTCTGAATGTAGTATCTTGTTTGATATGAGGAGGGGGCGATATTGTAAAAGTCATGTTATTCACTTCCGCACGAACATCCTAATTTAATATTTGATGATTCCTTTTCAGAAAAATCTTCATATGCTTTTGCAATTGCTTCCTTGGAGTACTGGATGAGTTGCATCACATGAATCTTGCTGGGGCAGACCGAAGAACATCTACCGCATTCTATACAATTTTCCACATGCATTTGCCTGCATTCATCAAACCGTCCCAGATTGGAAAGAGCTGCTATCCTGTTTGGAATCAGATTTACAGGACACACATCCACACACCGGGCACAATGAATACAATCTTTTGGAATATCCTTTAGTACTTCATCTTTACCCTGAACTATAATCGAGGTAGTCATTTTGGTAACCGGGACTTCTTCCTCATATTGTGCAACTCCTGTTATTACACCATTTGAAATCAGTTTCGCAGGTTCACCACTATAACCACCACAGGCTTCGATGACATCCTTAAAAGAAGTACCTATTTTTACCAGTAGATGTTGAGGATTATTCACCTGACCGGATACAGTAACCACCGTTTCTATATATGGCATTCCGGTATTGACCAGGTCATGAATGGCTTTTGTGGATTTCACTCCACATATAGCAACCCCTGCGCTGGCCGGTGTGCAACGGAAAGGTACTTTCCTGCCTGTCACATTATAAGTGAAATATTCAAAAATATTTTTGCCGTATATCTTGTCCTGTGAAACTACGATAATATCAGTATTCTGGTCATTGAAATAATAATCAACCCTTCTTTTACCGATAAGAGGGGACACCATTATAGTTTTACCTTCATAATCCAGCCCATCAAAGGCATCGATTGAATCCTTATCATCATTTCTCAAAACAATGACCCCCCGGCTGGCACCGGCAGCTTTCATCAACAATCGGAGCGAATCAAGCATCTGTGATGCGTATTCCAGAGGAGTTTCATAATTATGACCAACCCATTCCGATGCGGTGGCATTGATCAAGACTGTATCTATATCACAATCCGGAGGATTCAATACTAGGTGAGTGGGAGTACCGTAATTTTCCACGATACCTGCCTCTTTGATAGCCGAGATTAATTGTTCCTTACCGGAATCTTTGAAGGGAGTGAAATCTTCACATTCTGTTTCTTCTATGGGCTGTATAACTACGCTGTTTATCCTGTTGCCGGATGGATGTGAACTTTCCTCAACTGAAACCACTTCCCCGCAGACGCTGGAATGGATTGCAGCACATTTATCAGAAGGACACTCACCGATCTTCTGGCCAACCTTAACAACTTCCCCTTTACTTACAAGAGGTTCACAAATGTCTCCTTTGTGCTGCTTGAGAGGAATAATCATTTTTTCAGGGATTGTTTCCATTACATTAATTTCTGCCATTTGGTACCAGCTCCTTAGAATGCAGGCTCCCTTTCTACCTCAGGTGGTTTTGCCCCGGGTATTGTAATATCTATGGTCTTTGCGGAGAAATTGGTAGGGGGATTGGTTTCTGCAGGATCACGGTCATATCCAAGCGCCGCCCAGTCAATTACAGGCTGCACTTCATGACAGGTCTGGCAATCCGGCCTTTCCTCAAAATGGACTTGCTGAAGGGTTTCTGACGCAGAGACACCATGACAATCATCACACATAAGAGGGGCTTCCATTCCGGTTTCAGAGCCTGCAATATTGTGTCCCAGCTTATAGTGAAGGTCAACCTGCCTCAGGACAGCATTCGGATAATCAGGAGAGCCGTCCTCGTCCCCGTCATAAGACTGCATCTCTTCAGTGGTCACCTTCCCATCACCATCAGTATCCGCTGCTTTTACAAAGGGTGTCGGAATAGGATTACCCATTGATGCACTTGTGTTTGGGTTGGCAAGAATTTCCGGAGATTGGCCTGCATCCCACCAGCTGCCTGTAACGACATTGAAAGGAGCAAGTTTTACACCACTGTCATTCTTGCTGTCGGGTACATTGACCTCACCTTCATAAATACCATTTGACCAGGCAAGTTGCGGAGTGAAATTCTCCATTTTGTAGGAATTAACTCGTTCACCAGAAGACCAGTTAAAAGACTTAAGTGGAGTTCCTCCGGGCAATTCACCCCCGGGCAGAGCAGGGATATGACAGGATTGACATTCCAGGAATTCCAGGTGTGCATCTGCAATTGGGCCGTGGGAGATTCCCTCATGACAATCTGCATCCTCACAGCTCTTCATGGTCACCGATTCACCATGCACCGACTCCTCTTGTCCACTGCTAATCTGATTATCTTCGGTTTCCGATTCAGGTATTTCACTACCGGCAATGATGTGCTCCTTTGCAGTGTGACATTCCACACAATTGACTTCAGCGTGAACATCATATTCTTCATAATCCTCTGAAGCCCACATCACAGCAGTTGTCGGTACATTCATCTCATGACAGCTGTCTATGCATGAAGTCTTGGTAGGAGCTGCGTTCACAGCATCATGGAAAGCTACAAGCATTGGCAGAGGTGTTACCACATCCAGAGTATAAGTGGCCACATGTAAAGGGTCCTGCTGGA
>JASMTL010000065.1:0-4572 GCA_041694315.1 Methanosarcinaceae archaeon
CCTGATTCTGTAATTGATGGACATCTTGTCTACAAAGTACGGGAACGTATTGGCAGAGAACTGGCAAAAGAACATCCGGTTGAAGCGGATATTATTTCCCCGGTACCTGATTCGGGTATAACTTCTGCCGTCGGATATACACGGGAATCCGGCATCCAGTATCAGGAAGGCTTGATGAAAAATCGTTATATTGGCAGGACCTTCATTCTTCCGGGCCAGGAAATGAGGGAAACAGCCGTCAGGCTCAAGATGAACACTATTGCAGAAAACATAGAGGACAAAAGGGTAATACTCATCGATGACAGTGTTGTAAGGGGAACTACTTCCCGGAGAATAATCAATATGATAAAAGACTCCGGTGCCAGGGAAGTACATGCCAGAATCGGAAGCCCCGCTATAATTGCTCCCTGTTATATGGGGATTGATATGGCCACCCGTGATGAATTGATCGCGTCCAACAACAAGGTGGAGAATATCTGTAATACCATACACGCAGATTCCCTTGGCTACCTGAGTATAGATGGACTGGTCAGAGCCATAGGTATTGACAAAGACGACCTGTGTATGGGATGTCTGACAGGAATATATCCTCTGGAGATTCCCGGGGAAAAATGCCAGTGCAGGCAAACCCGGCTTAATCAATTCTAAACTGATTTACTTTTCTTACAAATGCAGGATACAAAAGCAAAGCTGCATAACCCAGAATAATACCTGTGATTGCACCTGCTACAACATCTGAAGGATAATGAACACCTACTGCAACCCGGCTGATTCCCATCATTATGGCAAATACCCAGAACAGATAACTTGATTTACCTGAAACGGGATGCAAAAAAGTGGCAGTTCCAAAAGCCAGTGCTGTGTGCCCACTGGGAAAAGAATAACCGACTGCATCCACAAGGATACGTCCTGTTTCTGGCCTGGGAACCATGAATAATGATTTCATCCCATAAACAACCAGCCATATTACTAACAAAAGTGACAAATAATAGGCCGCATAGTTTTTTCCTTTAAATATATATAGAAATGCAGCGATTAACAACCATATAAACAGGTTTCCCGCTATAGTCAGGGGAACCATGATAAAGTCAAGAGCCTCAATGGAATTTATGTAATGAAATAATTGTAAATCAAACTCCTAAAATAACATTAACAGAAGATGGTAAGCCAGATATAAGAAATTTTGCAGGAAAATCGCCGTGAAAACATGCAAAATAATTCAAATTCCTGGGACTTCTGGATCGACAGGGGCGGCACATTCACCGACATCATCGCCCTGAAGTCGGATGGGAAGATCCTGACACACAAACTCCTGTCCGACAATCCCGAACAATACGAAGATGCTGCTATAGAAGGAATCCGACAGGTCCTGAATCTCGGAAAAGATGAAACCCTTCCTGCAGAAAAAATTACATCTATCCGTATGGGAACCACTGTAGGAACGAACGCACTGCTTGAGCGCAGAGGAGAGCCTACAGTACTTGTAATAACGGAAGGATTCCGGGACATCCTGAAAATCGGATACCAGAACCGGCCCTGTATATTTGCACTTGATATCAAAAAACCCGAAGTCCTCTGTGAAGAAGTTATTGAAGCCAGGGAGAGGTACAGCTCTGACGGAACAATAGTAACTCCTCTGGACTGTGACGATATCAAAGAAAAACTTATGGAATAGCACAATAAGGGGTACCGCTCTGTCGCAGTTGCTCTTATGCATTCATTTCGCTATCCTGCTCACGAAGAGCAAATAGAAAAGATTGCACATAATGCAGGATATACCAATATTTCCCTCTCCCATCGCACAAGCCCTTTAAGCAAACTGGTTGCCCGGGCAGAAACAACAGTTGTGGATGCATACCTGACCCCTGTGCTTGAACATTATGTAAATCTGGTCCGCAACAAACTCAATGACCAGAAAAACCCGACTGACCTTTTCTTCATGCAATCCAGCGGCGGACTTGTAGATGGAGACAGTTTCCGGGGTAAAGACAGTATTCTCTCGGGGCCTGCAGGCGGTATTGTAGGATCGGCAGAAGTCTGCAGGATGGCAGGGTTTGACCGGGTAATCAGTTTTGATATGGGAGGGACATCCACCGATGTAGCCCATTACAGGGGAGAAATGGAACGAACCCTAGAATCCACCATCTCGGGAACACATCTGCACACCCCCATGCTGAACGTACATACTGTTGCCGCAGGTGGTGGATCAATCCTGCATTTTGAAGATGGAAGGTTCCAGACAGGACCTGATTCTGCAGGTGCTGACCCCGGACCCGCCTGTTACAGGAAAGGAGGTCCGCTTACAGTTACTGACTGTAACGTGATGCTGGGCAAGATCAGTCCACAGAATTTCCCCCGGATTTTCGGCTAGAATGCAGATTTACCCCTTGACAGGGAAATTGTTGTGGAAAAATTTCGTGAACTTGCAGAAGAAATAAAACTGCAAACCGGCAAAAGCATGAAGCCAGAGGAAGTCGCCGAAGGTTTCCTGAAGGTGGCTGTGGAAAATATGGCCAATGCCATCAAGCATATTTCAGTGAAACGAGGGTACCACCTTGAAGATTATATTCTCTGTTGTTTCGGAGGAGCGGGAGCCCAACATGCGGGTCTTGTAGCTGATTCTTTGGGTATTGGAAAAATACTGATTCATCCTTTTGCAGGAGTACTGTCAGCGTACGGGATGGGACTTGCAGACAGACGGGTCATCGAGGAGAAGGCCCTGGAAAAGTATCTTGAAGAGGGAATTGAAAAGGAACTGGTATGTGTTACAAAAAACCTTTCTGAAAAAGGAAAGGAACGCATGCTTGCAACAGGTGACAGGAATACTGACATCGAAACTGTTGAAAGGGTGCGCCTGAAATATGAAGGTACTGAAACCATTTTTGATGTGCCATATGGACCGATAGACGAAATGATAAAAATTTTCCACAGGCTGCAAACAGAACGTTTTGGTTTTGTAAGCGAAAATAGAAAACTGGTAGTGGATTCTGCCTATGTGGAAATTATCGGCAAGAACAAGACACCTGCAGAAACAACCCATTTATTAACAGATAAAAATCCCAGGCCTGCGTCTTCAAAGGAAGTTTACATGGAAGGGAGATGGCACAGGATACCTTTGTTCACAAGGGATGTTCTCAAACCCGGCAATCGGATTACAGGGCCTGCCCTAATCATGGAAAATACAACTACCATTGTACTGGAAAATAAATGGCAGGCTTTAATAACAGAACACAATCATTTGCTGTTGGAAAAAAAGATAACAAAATCCAGACCGGATATTGGTATTGAAGTCGACCCTGTCATGCTTGAGATATTCAATAACCGTTTCATGTCGGTCGCCGAACAGATGGGATACAGGTTGCGCAATTCAGCCCATTCGGTGAATATAAAGGAAAGACTGGATTTCTCCTGCGCAATCTTTGATGGCAGTGGTAATCTTGTTGCAAATGCGCCCCACATCCCCGTACACCTGGGCTCAATGGAGGATACAGTAAAAGAGGTAATCCGCAACCATGAAAATGATTTCAGCGAAGGTGACACCTACATTCTCAATTCTCCCTATCATGGAGGGACCCATCTCCCTGATATCACCGCAGTTTCCCCGTTTATTAGCAATGGAAAACCACAATTTTATGTCGCATCCAGAGGCCACCACGGGGATATCGGTGGGATCACCCCGGGCTCCATGCCACCTTTAAGCACAAGGATCGAGGAGGAGGGAGTCCTTATTGAAGAATTCAAACTTACAGAGCAAGGAAAATTCCGGGAAGAAAAATTGCTTGAACTTTTCAACCAGGCAACATATCCTCCCCGGAATCCCGACCAGAACATCGCAGACCTCAAAGCACAGATTGCTGCCAACCAGAAAGGAATAGAAGAACTCAGAAAACTTGTTGATACCTATTCCCTGAAAACCATTACTGCATACATGCAACACGTACAGGATAATGCCGAAAGGGCAGTGGAAAGAGTAATTGATGTTTTAGAAGATGGAGACTTTGAGTACAGGCTGGATGATGACAGCAAAATTGCGGTAGGGTTAAGAATTGACAGGGATAACACAAAAGCAGTTATCGATTTTACACACACTTCGCCTCAAACAAAAAGCAATTTCAATGCACCGTCTGCAGTGTGCAAAGCTGCGGTACTTTACGTCTTCAGGACACTTGTGCAGGATGACATTCCGCTCAACTCGGGCTGTCTGAGACCTATCAGGATAATTATTCCCGAAAATTCGATGCTTAATCCGTCATATCCTGCAGCTGTTGTGGCCGGCAATGTCGAAACTTCCCAATACATCGTGGACTGCCTCTACGGCGCCCTCGGTACACTTGCACCGTCCCAGGGAACAATGAATAATTTCACATTCGGCAATGACAGATTACAGTATTATGAGACCATCTGCGGAGGAGGCGGAGCAGGCAATGGTTTTGATGGAGAAGATGCGGTGCAGACACACATGACAAATTCCCTGATTACAGATCCCGAAATCATGGAATTACGTTTTCCTGTCAGAATAGAAGAATTCA
Organism: Methanosarcinaceae archaeon; assembly: GCA_041694315.1. Taxonomy (GTDB): domain Archaea; phylum Halobacteriota; class Methanosarcinia; order Methanosarcinales; family Methanosarcinaceae; genus Methanohalophilus. Next base: position 4,530 of record JASMTL010000065.1, read on the forward strand.
GTATTCGAAGGGGTAGCGGTGGAGCGGGAAAATTTCAGGGAGG
>JASMTL010000066.1:0-8229 GCA_041694315.1 Methanosarcinaceae archaeon
GTATTTTCCCCATTTATGCATGAAGAACTGTTTTTATTTATTCCAGATATACATACTCGACACAAAGATTTGCTTGCTGCTGTCTTTTCTTAAGCCTTTGTCGAATTGATGAGGCTTTGTACATAATGTAGTTGCCATTCTGGGATACCGAAAATTGGATTATCTGTAAATGGAATACATGCGAGCTTTTCATAGTATTTAATTGCTGATACTGGCAAATTTTTGTTATGGTATATAAAAGGCAGAAAAGTTTATTAATGATAAATCATTATAGATATTTGTAATGATTAAACATCATAATACGTATGGAAATCGATAAACGGAGGTCAGTAAATGGAAATCTACCAAAATGAATCTGTACTCGAGAATGGGGATCTCACCAGACAGGCAAACCATAGCATGATCAGTAATGAAATGGTTTTCATGATGGTTATCCTGGCATTTGGATTGTTTTTTCTGTACAGGTTGACCGCTTATGCCAATCTTATCGGCTGATCATTAAAGGGCAATTCACAGAATTGCCATAATTTTCCTCCTCTCCTATTTTTACATTATATCGTTTCATTCACTCAGAAAATGATAAATGGCTTCAGCTCCAATAGGATACAAGGAGCAAACTTCTAAATGATCACTGCATTTATTACGGTTTTTGTGGTAATTATTTTGTCTCTTTTTATCAACCGTATAGCCACGATAGCGTTAACATTAACCGGCCTTTCCCGTGAAGTCTCACGTTTCCAGGCAAGGTCTGCACTTACAGGTGCGGGATTTACAACCACGGAATCCGAAAAAATAATGAATCATCCTGTACGCCGCAGGATACTGATGTTACTTATGCTTGTGGGAAATGCAGGAATAATAACGCTGATGGCTTCTATGGTACTTGTCTTCCTGAATCCTGCTTCTGATACATTGCTAAGTTATGTCGTCGTCATTACACTTGGTATGTTAACAATTTTAATCCTTACACGCAGTAAAAAGGTTGATAGATTCCTCAGTCATGTGATCACTTTTTCTCTTACCAGATGGACCGACATCCAGACATCAGATTCTGCAAGCCTGATTTACCTGGGTGGGGATTATCAGGTTTCAGAACTTGAAGTTGGTTCTGAAGACTGGCTGGCCGGTAAAACCCTGAAGGAGTTGAACCTTGTGGATGAGGGAGTGTTGATTCTTGGTATCCAGAAACCCGGAGGCGAATATATTGGGGCCCCTGTAGCATCTACAAATATTGAAGTGAATGATGTACTCCTGTTATATGGCAGGGGTGAATCATTGCACTCTCTTGATAGAAGGCGAAAAGGGCTCCGTGGGGCAGTTGCGCATGCAGAAGCAGTTGCACAGCATAAAGATGTTGTGGAAGAACAGGAATCAGGCAGTAAGAAAGATGAGTCTGTGGATATTTGATTTTTCCTGTGATTTAATTCATTTTAAATCGGTCTTGAACTTAATGGTATAACGGCAATCGGTTATTTACATATGGGGTGTATTATGATGAATCTGGTGAGTGAACTGGAATTTCGGCTTGTGTCCTTTGATTCAATGGGAGCTAAATCATCATGTATTTTTGTAAAAACCCCTGATACAAGTATACTCATAGATCCCGGAGCTGCAATTTTGCAAAAGAGTTTTCCGCTTTCGGATTCTCAAAAACAGTTCTATCTGCGCTGTGCTATACATAAAATCAAAGAAGAAATGAAAGAAGCAGAACATATCATAATCAGTCATTATCACTTTGATCATTATATGGTGGATGAAGATTCCTGTAAAACATATCTCAATAGCAATATGTGGATAAAGGACCCTAACAGGTGGATAAACCATTCACAGTGGGGGAGATCCCGTAAGTTCCTGCAATTGTTGAGTCGGTTTAAAGGAACCACTCTCAAATACTCTCCTCCTATGCAATGCCATTACAAAGATCCGGTGGAATGTTTACCTTTAGCTTTTTCCATGGATTTTGGTGATTACCAAAAACGACGAGAAGAATTAATTTCAAGATGGCGAAAAAGATTTTTGAAGATGCAAAAGTACTGGTCATCTGAAAAGTGGGTAGAACCTGTATCTGCTAAAATACATTTTTCAGATGGCTGTGAATTTGAAACTGGCAATACGAGGGTGCGTTTTAGCCGTCCACTTTTCCATGGAATCGAGTATTCTGCTACAGGATGGGTGATTGCTACTGTTATAGAATATGGAGGTAAAAAGTTACTCCATACATCGGACCTGCAGGGACCGGTCATCGAAGACCAAGCTCAGTGGATTATTGATGAAAATCCGGATATATTGATACTTGATGGTCCTCCAACCTATCTATTGGGTTACCTCCTCAACAGGATAAATCTCGATCGCAGCATAAATAATATCATCCGGATTATTAAGGAAAGTGTCCCGGAGCTTACTATATACGACCATCACCTTCTCAGGGATCCTCTTTACAGGGAGCGGACTGCAAAAGTGTGGGATATTGCAGAGGAAGTGGATGTCAGTATAATGACGGCTGCTGAATATAAGGGTATTGTTCCCCTTGTTTTGAAATAAAAATTTGTCCAGTTGTGTGTCATCTGTATTATATACACGAATAATCAATTTTGATAGTAAGCATGCCTGCAATATTACATTCTGATGTGACGTCGGATGAGGTGGATAGGGCAAAGAAATTCTAGAAGGGTATTCAAATGGAAATTTGGCAACTTGTCGGCTTTCTTGGATTATTCTCTCATTGAAACAAACTGGTAGGATTGAGGAGAAACAAGGTCTCTGTGGCGGACTGGGAAAATGACTGATCCTTCCCAGAAGATTACTGTTTACATAGTGTAGATTATATCAATGGTTACGTAAAAAGGGTCGAATCTTCTGGTTGAATGGTTACGGTTCCAAAAAAAGGCAGTGACAGGATAGGGCAATCTTGTATCCTGTAAGGATACTGAGGGTAGTGTTTTTTGTCTTATGACAAAAAGAAAAAACGCTCAAATAAAATGGTAGTAATACTTTAAACCAGTCAGGTTTGCCTGTTTATTTTGCTTTTAGACTGGGGTGTTTGGCGATTTGGTGTACATATTTTATGGAACTTTATGACTATATTGGGTTTAGTAAAATAAATTTACAGAATTGCCTCGCTTACCGGCAACCTTTATATACTTGCCGTTGTTATGGACCATGCCTCTTTTTGTTTAAAGAAACATTTAGAACAAGTACATTTAATTGATCATCATTATCCCTAAAGATGCCTATACAGGCACCTATTCTGTATCAGGCAATTTTTCAGGATACTGTGATAACAGAATATAAAAGGAACTTTAACATGGAATCATTAACTTTTAAAGATTTGAATTTATCTGAAAACATTGAACGTGCAGTTGAAGACATGGGTTTTGAGGAACCCACCCCTATTCAGTCCCAATCTATTCCTTATCTTATGGAAGGTAAGGATGTAATCGGACAGGCGCAGACCGGTACCGGTAAAACTGCTGCCTTCGGCATACCTGCTCTTGAAATGCTGGATGTCAAGAGTAAGAATGTCCAGGTATTGGTCCTCTGTCCAACCAGAGAACTGGCAAATCAGGTTGCTGAGGAGATGAGCAAACTTGCCAAATATCAGAATACTAAAATGTTACCTGTTTACGGTGGTCAACCAATAGACAGGCAGATTAAGGCATTGAGAAGAGGAGTGCACATTGTAATTGGTACTCCCGGACGAATTATGGACCACATCCAGAGAAAGACATTGAAACTTGATGATGTGAACATGGTGGTGCTCGATGAAGCCGATGAAATGCTTGACATGGGTTTCAGGGAGGACATTGAATTCATTCTCAGTCGTATTCCCGGTAGGAAACAGACAGTTCTATTTTCTGCCACAATGCCTAAACCAATCATTAAACTCACAAAGAAATACCAGCAAAATCCCCAGATGATAAAGACGGTTCATAAGAAACTCACGGTCCCTCAGATTGAACAATACTATTTCGAAGTCAAAGACAATGCAAAGACCGAAGTTCTGTGCCGTTTAATAGATATTTACAACTTCAAGTCATCTCTTGTTTTCTGTAATACCAAGAAAAATGTCGATAAACAGGTTGAAACTCTCAAGGCACGAGGTTATCTTGTAGATGGAATGCATGGTGATATGAAGCAAGCACAAAGGGAACGTGTCATGTCCAATTTCAGGAAAGGGGAAATTGAGACACTTGTTGCAACTGATGTTGCTGCCCGTGGTATCGATGTGGAAAATATTGAAGCTGTTTTCAACTATGACATTCCTCAGGATGAGGAATCATATGTCCACAGGATAGGCAGAACCGGTAGGGCAGGGAAAGAGGGAGTTGCAATTACCTTTGCTTTTGGTAAGGACATTCGTAAGATCAAAACTATACAGAAACACACAAATGTAAAGATTATAAGGAAAAATGTTCCTTCCCAGAGTGATGTTGAAGATATCAGGGCAGAAATGCTGTCACAAAACGTCAAGAAGATTATCGATGATGGACACATTGGCAAATATGAGCACTGGGTTGAAAACTTACTGGAAGAAGATTATGCTTCAGTGGATGTTGCAGCTGCCCTTGTGAAAATTCTGTTAGCGGAAGAGAAGAAATAATCCTCCCGTAAGGAGGTTTATTTTTCTCACCCCCTTATTCAAAAAGTATATATACCATAACCCCGTACTAAGAATTGCTTTCAATAGATTAAGGCTACTGAGATAAATATTAGGTTTATACGTTTTTACTTTTATCGTATTTACTATTCTCCTATGTTTTCCAATTAGTTAATTATCTGTTTTAAGCTTCATTAGAAAGGACGTGTAATATTTGTTTAACAACATGGATTCAAGTGCACCAGTAGAAGCTGGTGAAAGTTATGATGTGACCATCGAAGATATCGCAAGAGAAGGAGACGGCATTGCAAGAGTAAGTGGCTTTGTCATCTTTGTTCCAAACACCGAAGTCGGCGATGAAGTTACTGTTAAAGTCACCAAAGTAATGCGTAAATTCGCATTCGGTGAAGTAGTTTAAATCTTCTGTTTTAAAAAAAAAAGATTTGGGTATTTCCCAAATCCCGTTTTTATTTCTGTTCTGTAGTTTAATATTTCAATACCACCCAGGTTAATTTTAATTATGTTCCATCAGTTTCCTAGTGAGTAAACTTTGGCTGGATCTAGTTAACGCTCAATTTCACCACGTTCCAGTCTTCATTGAGTGATTATAGGATCGTACATTCACTCTGAAAATAACTGTAAGTGATTTTGAGCATGAAAAAAGGCTATATGTGAAAATTTTTATCAAAAAGGTGATTCCCATATTTCTTGGAGATCGGTTTAATTTCCGGGATGAATGATAGGAATATTTTTCCTGTATGAGAATAAACGACTATTCAATATTATTGGTGTGGCTGCCAGTGCAATTATTATCACTGCCCATGCACAGAATCCTATTGCTGCATATATCGGATACTGGAACAGTTCACCGAACATGGCGGGCTCTATTGTGATACCAGCAGCTTGTAAGGTATGGACCATTTTAGCACCTGTATGTGTAAATATGTGCCAGAAAAATATGGATGCTACTGACAATAATCCTGCTTTTGCTGTAAGATAACATGCTGGATGGCTTTTAAAAGTGCCCTTTCCGGAGTTTTTGCTTTTTCGGATCATGATTTTCCACAGATAATTCCTATAAGATACAGTAGGATTCGCATCTATATAAAAAAATCCGGATTTATTAATTATGAACAATATTATTCATGAATAATTCATTGGATCACAGTGCAATTTGGGCTTATTCTTCTCCTGTGATTCTGAAATAATTCCGATGTTGTGAATGTCCCACGACTATGCTTTCAATACGATTAAATAACAGGCTTATGATCTCTCTGAGGTATGATTTCCAATAAATATATCATAATTGGTTGAACAAGATGAAAAGCAACTTTCATGTCATACCATCACTATATACACAATCTGATTTTTTGCAATATCCTAACATCGCCTGTTCAATTGAACATTTTGGATTAAGTGTATATTCAAATCAATAAATACACCTGTAAAAACATATATATACTCCAAGTTGGATTTGCATCTCAAAATTATAGAAATATATATGGACCTGTGTAAACACAATTTTTGTTAAGGAGTAGATCCTTTTCCATAGAATGATAGATTGAAAAAATTTCACTGCGAAGATGTCTTATGAATAAAAAGGAACAGGCCTTAATGCTTGGATGGAGAGAGTGGGTTGCACTACCCGAATTAGGACTGCATGCCATAAAAGCGAAAGTTGACACAGGTGCCAGAACTTCTGCATTACATGCGTTTGATATCGAGCTTTACAGAGAGAACAATATTGATATGGTCCGATTTCTGGTTCATCCCATCCAAAAAAACCTGCATTTCTATGTCGAATGCAAAGCGCCTCTAAAGGATAGACGTCAGGTGACCGATTCCGGTGGCCACAGGGAGATGCGTTATGTTATCGAAACACTTGTTGTTTTTGATACCTATATGTACCCCATTGAGCTGACGCTTACTGGCCGGGATACTATGCGTTTCAAGATGCTACTGGGGCGTAATGCACTTAAGAAAAGAGCAATGGTAAATCCGACTGCATCCTTTATGTGTGGAAAACTGAATAAAAGATCATTATATGAATTGTATGGACTAAAACCTGGGGTAAATGAATGAAAATAGCTTTATTGTCAAGGAATAAGAAACTTTATTCAACTCGTCGCTTAATTGAAGCAGCAGAAGACAGAGGGCATGAAATTCAGGTCATAGATGTACTGCGTGCTTACATGAATATTACTTCTCACAAACCTTCCATTCACTATAAAGGGGAAGAACTTAACGATTTTGATGCTGTAATTCCCCGTATTGGGGCATCTGTTACATCATATGGTGCTGCTGTTTTGCGTCAATTTGAAATGATGGGTGTGTATCCTTTGAACGAATCTGTTGCACTTACTCGTTCCAGGGATAAACTTCGTTCTTTACAATTACTTTCCCGCAAGGGTATCGGATTACCAGTAACTGTGTATGCAAGTAAACCTGATGACATAAAAGATATGATAAAAATGGTAGGAGGTCCTCCTCTTGTCGTAAAAATCCTTGAAGGAACACAGGGTATAGGTGTTGTACTTGCAGAAACACAGAATGCTGCAGAAAGTATCATAGAAGCGTTTATGGGAGTAAATGCAAGTATCCTCATACAAGAGTACATAAAGGAATCTAAAGGCGTCGATATTCGCTGTTTTGTGATTGGTGGTAAAGTTGTGGCTTCTATGAAAAGAAAAGGTCCGGATGGTGAATTTCGTTCAAACATTCACAGGGGAGGAATGGCAACTACTATCAAAATTACACCAGAAGAGCGTTCAACAGCTGTGCGTGCGGCAAAAACAATGGGTCTCAATGTTGCAGGAGTTGATCTTTTACGCTCTAATCATGGGCCTGTGGTGATGGAAGTGAACTCCAGTCCGGGTTTAGAAGGAATAGAAAATGCCACTGGAAAAGACATAGCCGGGACGATTATTGAATACATTGAAAAATACAGTAAATTTGGTAAGACAAGAACCAGGGGAAAAGGTTAATCGATGCAATCACCAATAACAATTGCAGGGAATACTATCCAGCCTGGAACAAGGAAATCCATTGAATTACCTATTCCCAGCTTTTATACCCATACATCGGCTTCAATGCCAGTTCATGTTATACATGGACGCAAACCCGGACCCTGCCTACTGGTGTGTGCTGCTATTCACGGGGATGAGATTAACGGTGTAGAAATTATTCGTCGTGTCCTTGCACATAAAACAATCAATAATCTCAAAGGCACTCTTATTACCATACCAATTGTAAATGTATTTGGTTTTGTCTCCCAGTCTCGTTATTTACCGGATAGGCGAGATCTGAACCGATCTTTTCCGGGTTCTAAAAAAGGATCAATGGCATCCAGACTGGCAAACACTTGATGGTGGAAATAGTAGAGCATTGCAGTCATATAATCGATCTTCATACCGGAGCTGTTGCCCGGGATAATTTACCTCAGATACGTGCATGCCTGGTGGATGATACAGAAACAGAAGCTTTAGCCCGTGCTTTTGGCGTACCGGTCATAATTAATACTGAACTGCGTGATGGCTCATTGCGTGAAGCAGCCCGTGAGAAAAATATACCATTTCTATTATATGAAGCAGGTGAAGCACTTCGTTTTGATGAGGTAGCAATTCGAGCAGGTG
>JASMTL010000067.1:0-3106 GCA_041694315.1 Methanosarcinaceae archaeon
TATGGTTTCTTATAATAGCGATTAGTTTTTCATCAAGGCCCAGTTCAGCTGCACGCCGGCCACCGGCATCTGCATGCATAATGCCGTGTGTGGTACCTCTTCCGATATCATGTAAAAGCCCACCGATTCTGACGAGTTCGATATCGACATTATAGCCCTTTTTTTGAAGCCTTTCTGCAATCTCTTCGGATGCCCTTGATACTTCAACGCAGTGCTGGATTACTTTTTCGGAGCACCCTTCTTTTTTTAGTAGTTGTATTGCATCCATATAAGAGATCATTGCTCAACTTTCCTGCAAGGCAGTAAGTCTTTCTTTTAGTGTTTCAACCATTTCCGTATTTTCCTGGAAGATCAGGTCTTCACCACATACTGGACAAAGAAAATGGCAGTCTGCTGCATTACTGAACAGAATCCTGATGCAACCTTCCGGGCAGACATAGAATACGTTATCTTCTTCAAAATCCAGGCGGGCCTGGAGGTTCTTAACGAGTTTTTTCTTCTCTTTTGTCAGCTGGGGGTCTATGTCATCCAGGTCAAGTTGCCAAAGGTATGTCAACCAGCCGCTGCTTGAATCTCTTTCCCGGCGACATATAGCGAGTTTATTCTCGTTCATTATGAATAGGTTTCTTCGAACAATATTCAATAACACGCCCGTAGCCTCTGCTATTTCCTCGTCGGTGACTTCACCTTCGGGCATGTTTTCAATCATTGTGATTCCTTCTTCTCCAAGCAGCTGTATCAGGTATCCTCGTACTACAGGGTCATTTAAATCTATCAATTGATCGCCTCATGGAAAGGAATTAGTAATAAGTAGAGTTTACGGTTTCTCCCTTTCATATTATTTATAATTATGGGGTTGAATTACAGTATTTTATGCAACATTTCCGCCTGTTCTTTCATATGTCCAATTACATCGTTTCTGGAATTCCCCGCTGCCAGGATCGAAACAACCGGCTCATCCGGGTACGCCTCATGGCCGGATTTCGGGATATCGGCAAAACGCCCTCTACCAAAGCCTTCAGATATTTGTTTGCTGATAATAACCGGTTTTTCAGAAGCATACAGTATAGTTCTTCCACCCCACCGCTGGTATTTCGGTTTTTCGGGCAACATCCCCTTAAATGCATCCACATGTACGTGGAATAAGTTGATTCCTGTTGCAATTTCCACACTATCCAGGCTTCCCTGGAACCTGGCATTTATTTCCAATATCACTGGTCCCTTCTCTGTGATTATAAAATCCATTCCATTGGAACCTTTTAGTTCAAAGTGTTTACATAATTTTTCGCAGATCTCAATCATTTCATTTTCATGGGGTGTTTGCATTGGAGTAATATTTCCACAATACGCAAACGGCATGTCTGTAAGCCAGGGAATTCCTATGAGTTGCTCATTAACCGCTATCGCAGTAGCCTGTTTTCCATTACTTATCATGGAAACACTTGCTGCAGTGCCGTGTACGAATTCCTGCAGAATAAGTTCATCCGGTTTGAAATTTCCGGTTTTGCATATATCGTCAATCTGATATTCCAGTTCATCTGTGCTGGTTACTATTTTATTGAAGATCCCGCCGCCTCCAATTGCTGGTTTGAGTATCATGGGGGTGTTTATTTGCGGAGTATTCGTAGCTGTATGGGTTTTGGGATGAGGAATGCCAAGTTTTTGTAGTTCTTCTGCAAAACGTTTTTTATCCGATACGATTTCCATCTGTCTTACAGAATTATTCAGAACCGGAAAATCAAAAATTTCCCTATCAATTTTTTCAAACCCGGAGCCCAGGACTACTCCGTCAAAATCTGTTTCGAAACTGTCCATTATATGGACAATCTCTTCCCTTTCCACTTTATGGATATCATCTTCAATCAAGGCATGACAGTTGCAGGTAGTATTTTCCAGGTCCTGATCACAAAAAGCATCTATTGCATATACATTATAACCTGCCCTGCTTGCAGAACATGCAATATTCCTGCTGCTGTATCCAATTACCAGGATATTTTTCATGCTTTAGGCTCTTCAGGGATGGGTATCATGCCATATTCGGTCTTGAGTACCGGAATTTCTTCTCCCTCACTGGCAGTCAGGAAGAAGGGTTTCTTGAGAGTCACCGTCTGGTAATTTGTGGGATCAAGTACCATTATGGCATTATCTTCAATTGCCACCAGTACAGTCCGTTTTGCATCATTGTATACCCCCAGAAACTCTGCCTTTTCGATATCTTCTATAGATGCGATAACTTTTTTGCCGGTTTGCAGGTCTATACATTTGGCTTTCTTATCACAATTTTTCATCTGCAATACCTGATTATTAAAATAGAGGATGTCTCCGGGAACATATTTTGGCAGGCGTACCGCATAGGATACACGATAGAGCTCCTTACCGTCTCGCTGGCTGAACAGGGAGGGGGATTCCTGATGTTCTCCTCCGAGTTTGGATGTTATAATTTTACAGATCTGCCTGCAGGCACCGGATGAGCCGATATAGTAATCAGTCCCTTCCTTTGATGAAGACATGTTTGAAATAAAAGCCAGTCTGTCTCCCTTTTTCTCCATCCTGGTAAGGGTTTCGCGGACCAGGTGGTCACATTTTTTCTTTTCATCATCTGTAGGGTTCCTGTTACTTGCCCTCAGCTGGATGATTCCTTCATAGTAGCCGGCTGCTATTCTGCTGCATGCATCACAGACACTGCGCTGTACACGGACCTCAGTTGTAAGTTTTTCTTCCAGGGGCATTCCGTAGATTTCTGCCTGGATGTAAACATTAACAATATACTGGTAGGGGGTCAGTTTTTGAGGTTCAAATCCAAGTTCAATTATGTCTGCGTTTTCATGAAGCAACAATTCTCTTTCGACTTTCTCGAGTACTGTATTTGTATCGTGTTTTGTATCTGTCCACTGTCCTCTTTCGTATTTGGAGCCACATCTGGCACAGATCTGTATGCTTATGACCGGGTCTAATTCGGCCAGCTTGAATTGCTTGAAAAAACAATTCTTGCACACATTTTCATAAAGATTGTGAGTAGTATTGCCACATTTTGGGCATATAAGTTCTTTCATTAGCCGCTGCATTTGATGTTGTGTTGTATATTAGTCTTTTGGACATATTGTTG
>JASMTL010000068.1:0-6424 GCA_041694315.1 Methanosarcinaceae archaeon
ATATACTCTTTGAACAATACCAATGTCATTAACTGGTGTTGAGTATATTTTCGTTTGGAATACTTACAACTGTAGATTGGAAGATGTGATCTTCCAGCTACAGACATAGCTGTATCGATAAAGTTTAAGTACTCATTTGACAAAACACATTCATCCCCTTTGTGTTTTTATGGTCAAAATCACATTGGGGACTTCTTCTTATAAAAATAATAATGTATTAGTGGAAGTTAGAAGAAAGGGTTTCTACAGAGCCCTATTTTTATTATCTCGGAAGTTGAATAGGCCGTGACATTGTAACTGAGGGTAAGCATACTTTTTTCCATGGATGAGGCAGTCATACCCCGGCTAAAGAGAAAAGCATATGATTTGGCAGAATCCCCGTCTTTTGCAGTCGGGTTGATTATATCCCGCACTATATCCGTGTAAACCCCGTTCATTTGTACACTGCGGGTATCGTTTGTTTCGGTGACATTAAATTGAGTTCCAACAAGCATTACCGAAGGATGTCTGGTATATGTCACATCTGTGGATGCGGCTGCAATGGAGTTGTATAACCGGTATTTACCCCAGAAGGTAAGCGCCTGTAAATTCAACAGTTCTCCATACAATTCGTCCTTTGTAACATCGAAATACTCTAAATCCAGCAATTCACTGGTTACTTCATATCTTTCCACCCTTTCAGACATATGAGCAGTGGAAACCGGTTGTAAGGCAAGCCCAATTACAAAATAGGCACCTGTTTGAAGGGTGCGTTTGTAAGCATCAATCTGTCCGCCGGGTGCGATGAAACCAATCTCCAGTTCCTGTTCTGATCCCAGCGTGCTGGGTTGTCCTGTGGCTATTAGTGCTCCGTCCACCCGCAGAAGAGCGGACATATTGATGTCAAGCGCGTTGACTTCACTTAAATTATCAGAACTATTGAGCAGATCGCTGTCTTTTTCTGTGCTTGGCTCATAAAAAACCGATATCCGTTTTCCTGCAAGTTCTGTTGTATTCAGGGTAACATTGATGCCTGCAAGTTTGATATCCAGTTTATGATTAAAACTGTCGGGCAGATTGGGATATTCTCCATGAACCCCTACAACCTTATAGGGAAGTTGTTCCGGGAGGGTGTAGTAATCGGTGTGAGGAATTATTTTCTTAGTACCAAAGATCTCGCTGTTGCTTTTATTTGCATATTCCTCATTAAGAAGAGTGCTGAAATTGTTACTCATCAAAGCAAAGGAGCTGTCTATACCGGAAACATTTATACGGGTTACTTCATCACCGGACGTTTCGATATTATCGTCCAGCATAGAATTGTAATTCTCTGAATCCCGGGCAAGAGCCATAAGGTCTACACCCTGGGTATAATTATATTGTTTAAATGATGGGTCAAATTCCACCCATTGCCCATCCACATAGGCTTCCACCCAGATATGATCAAATTGTATGCCCCCTGGCACAGTTTGGGCAGATATTCCGTTTTCGTGGAGCATATCCACAATAACACTTTCATTCTCCACCTCGAAATAATTCATTGCCTGCCGGGTATCGAGCTCTATTGTTCCGTAAACGTAACGGGCAGGTACATCAGAGGCTCTGAGAAGGCTTATTGTAAGAGATGCCAGATCCGCATCATTGCCTTCTCTATCCTGATAGGTAAGATGGGCTCCCTTTAAAGAACCAAAATAAGGTATGTATTCAAAATAATTATGAACAAACGAGTATATGATTCCCGGATCATATTGATTTTTTTCTGCTGAATCGAGAATATCAATAGTTGTCTCTGTAGCAGAATTCAAATTCAAATCCGATTCAGAAGGCGGAGTGTTCTGGGATTCATAGGACGGTGTGATATAGGATGAGGAAAGGGATGTTGCCTCATAATCTATTGATCGATGTATTAACTTCAATTTCGGTTTTTCATCTGTTTTTTCCAATGGATCAAATTGAGTTTCATTGTCAACCACAGAAGGCGCTGCACCCGCAAAAGAAGCGGTTATCATTATGCATATAAGTATTATACTTATTATTTTAGTCGTATCTTTCATATTTCCACCCGCCAACCAGGCAAATATATAAATAATTTAGTTCATGCTACAGTATTTTTATTATGTGTTATGAGGTGAATTAATATTCTCAATAAATATTAAAATTAAGGATAATATTGTATTTAAATATAATGAGTGAAATAGAATATGGCGAAATGAATATAAATAAATATATAAATAAAGGGATACAAACTTTGCTTTCCTGTGTTCATTTTTGATATGCACAATCTCTTCTTCAACTCTTGGGGCAGGAGTTTCCTTCTGTAAGAAGGTTAGTTGATTATGAGTGTAAGAGGGGTCTTTTTGGCAAAATCCGGGTATTTGGATACAGGTCTTTATTTTTGTATCGGATCTGGTGTGGATTTTTCGTATATATCGCAATTTCCAGGGTTGTTTTTCACAAAAACCGGTTTTGTCCTGTATATACGGCCTAAATTATAATATGGGAGTAATTTTTTTTATACTTCCCTGTCATATACTGCTTGTTTGATTATTGTAAATTCCAATGGGCGTATTGACGCTTATCAAGGGGTGTATACATGACTCTGAGTCAACTACCCCTCCCTGCCGGAAGGGGCTTGAATGTCAATTAAGCATTCGTCTGGGTGGCTGACAAGCACCCCTGAGATTCCAGGATATACCTGTAATCCCGTGTTTTGTGTTCAATATTCATTGCACCGATTAGGTCTGCATTATTCACATAATCACATTTTTCACATCTAAAAGACAATCTGTTACGGTTATTCTTAGAGATATGATTGCATCGAATACAAGTTTGAGAAGTATAGGATGGGTCAACATAATGAGTGATTATGCCTACTTCTTTTGCTTTGTATTCAATGAATATCTGCAATTGCCGGAAAGCCCAACTACTGTGGTTATGTCTTCTCTTTTTGGGAGTTTTGAAAAGAGTTGAGTCACGAATTCCTGTTAAATCTTCCAGACCTATTACTGATACATTATTTTCAATTGCGAATTTCACAATTTCTTTTGAAATTATGTGGTTTACATCTCGCATAAGACGTTTCTCTTTACCTGAAATGTATTTCAACATACGTTTCGCAGATAAAGTTCCCTTCGATTGTAAACGCTTTCGCATTGATTTGTATTGGTTGCGAAGATTCTTAATTTCACCACCAGCAAAAAAACTACATTTCTTATCGGAAGTGGAAGCAACAGCAAGATAGTTCATACCTACATCTATACCCATGAATGTAGAAGCGTCTGTTATTTCTTTGTCAGGAGCTTCCTTTTCAAGAGATAAATGGAAATAATAATCTCCGTCTTTATGTTTTACAACTTTAGATGCTTGGTATTTCCATGAGCCATCAAAATACTGTTTAGCGTAGTCATAATTCAAAATGGAATATGCTTTTCTTCCGTTGATAGTAGTTATTTTGACCGTGTCTTCATCAATCACAAAATCCCTTTTGTAAGAAAAGGTCATGGATGATGGCGAAAATTCTACTTTTTGCCATTTTGGCTTTTTCTGTTTTTTTAATGTTTTGTAACACCCTGCAACCTGTCTTGGAATATTACAACTCATCTGGGATTTTAATTTTAATGTTTCACGAAGATATGCGTAAACTTCCTTCTGTAATTTCATCGCTGGAATTGGTTTACCTTTATCAAAAAGAACTTCAGAAGCATAGTTCATTCCATCAGAATATTTCTTCATAGTTTCTACTAAATCATTATCAGGATTTGCTATTTTCAAGATAACTGTTTTAGTGAGAAACATACAATAGTATGTTCACTTACTTATTATAAAAAATTACTTTTGTGAAATATCAGGCGCATTCCTCCCCTACCTTACGGAAGGGGACTCCTGCTTTATGAGTTGAGAAAAAATGTCCGCTATGCGGGAATACGTTTGAAGTTGAGGAAAGACTGGCTGACAAAGAGCTGTACTGTACGCTGGGATGCTGCCTGAAGGCAGATAGGGATCGGCCGGAAAGAATTGTTCTGAAAGTCTGAATTCTTGTGGGCAGGAATCAATAGACTCCATGTCCCTATTGCTACAAACGAGGTTTTACTTTTTTGTGCAGGATGTCCTGTGTATAAGTATATTTTTAATCAATATTCATCAAAATTTGATATATAGTATGCATCATGACTATATTAATATACTAAGAAAAACAATACTCTTTTAGCGGACAGGATCTGACTCAGTTTCGTACCACCACCATACCACGACCTGTTTTTTTAGAATACCTGCCCGCACGTAGTGTTTTTTAGTTTTATTAGATTTATTCAACTTTTAGGGCAGAGTTTCCTTCCGTTTACGGTGGGAGAAGAATGTGTTCATCAATCTTGCAGATCGCTTGCCGGCAATTCCTCTGAAAACACAACAATGCCTGCAGAAACAACTCCTGGTCTGGGTGTGCTTGGGGTACTGGGAATTATCTGCACAATCTATGTGATGCGGAAAAGATTGTAAGGATTACGAGTGACTGGGTGTGCAGGAGCAGGGAGAGCCAATTGTCCTTGAGGCATGTTGGAAATGCCTTATGGACGGAGGCTCCTGCTCTAAAAGTTGAATAGGTTATAAGGATCAATGGTTGGATATTTATATCTATAGGTCCTTATATCCTTCTATAGGCAAAGGTCACAACGTCTCTTCAATCGGTGCAAAGGAGAATCAAAATGGCAACTACTATCTGCGTGGATCCACAAACAAAAGAAAAACTTAAAGTTTTAAAAAAATATCCAAAAGAATCCTTTAATTCTGTAATCGAGAGATTAACCAGAATGGCAGTAGATGAGGATGAACTAAGCGATGAAGCTATTCAGGACATTGAAGAAGCTTTGGAAGACATCAAAATGGGTAGGACCTATAGTGAAGATGAGGTCAAGAAAGAGCTTGGTTTGTTATGAGTTACGATGTAATCTATACAAACAAATCACTGAAACAGTTGAAAAAACTATCTGAAACTGTAAGTGAGAGCATAATCAGTTCAATAGACGAATTGAAAAACGACCCCTATTGTAATATAAAAAAATTGAAAGGCACAGGAAAACAACCTCTGTATTCTCACCGGGTTGGGGAATATAGAGTCATCCTGACAATCGAAAACAACAGAATGCTGATATTTATTGTAGCAGTTGGGGATCGTAAAACAATCTATCGGAAATATCAATCCTGAGATGATTTCCTCCAGGTTCTGACAACACTCTTCAAAACAAATACCCGTTGCTTGGGACCCCTTTCCAGTTCAGCTATCTCCCCATAGCAGAGCTGCTCTTCGTTAATCTCCACAAAATTGAATTCAAAAAAAGCATTATATATTTATCAACTAAATCACATAAAGAACCTCAGGAGAAACAAATCATGAAAAAGACTGTAGAAAACCTGTCAAAAGCATTTGTAGGGGAAAGCCAGGCCCGGAACCGGTATACAATATATTCAAAGATTGCTAAAAAGGAAGGTTTCGAGCAAATTGCCGATCTTTTCCTCCTCACCGCCGAGAATGAAAGAGAGCATGCGAAATGGAGTTTCCGTTTGATCAATGAACTGAAAGAAGAAAGCGGGGAATTCTTCGATGACATTGCAATTCAGGCTGACGTTCCGACCGACTACGGCACCACCGCCGAGAACTTAAAAGCCGCAATCAACGGCGAGGATTACGAGACCACCACCATGTATCCCGAATTTGCACAGACTGCTGAAGACGAGAACCTGCCTGAAATCGCAGCAAGATTCAGAGCAATCGGTAAGGCCGAAATGCATCACAAAGAACGCTTTGAAAAACTTCTCCGGGAAGTGGAAAACGGGACCGTTTTCAAAAAAGACAGGGAAGTTGAATGGGTCTGCCGCAAATGTGGTTATGTACACAGAGGGCCCGAACCTCCTGAAGAATGTCCTTCATGTGACCATCCCTACAACTATTTCGAGAGAAAGTGCGAAGAGTACTGATAGTTTTAATGAGGTTGCAAAACAATTGCACCCCCCTTTCCTTCAATTTTTTTGTGATAAAAACGCTGAATCAGTCTAATTTTTTGAAAAAGAGCAATCATACTGGAATGTATCTCATCCCTTAATCATATCTGCCAGACCAATCAGAATCACTTTCTCTTCCTCTGCAATCTCCCGCATCCGTGGAGTAAAACCTGCCCGGCTTATCAGGGCGAAATGTTTTTGGCCTTCAGAATGCCAGTCCACAAAGCCCCCCTTTTCCTTCAGGGAATAATACACATCCGGTCCAACCTTTTGCTTCTGCCACTTGCATTCGCAGAACAGGATATCCCGGGATTCTGCATTAAGGGCCACAAGATCGATCTCGTAATCATTTTTTCCCCTAGCAGCTGCAGCAATTTTGCCCCATTGCCTGCCGATCTTGCGAAAAGTGAAAGGCACTTTGCCTGCTGAGTTGAGATGGATCAATGTCTCT
>JASMTL010000069.1:0-2811 GCA_041694315.1 Methanosarcinaceae archaeon
CCCGGAAACCAGAAGATGCGGCTACAACCCATCCCTCTCTTGTCCGTGCCGTATGTGAAATTGTAAAGGAAGCGGGTGCTCATCCTGTTGTAGGGGATTGTGCCGGTATTACATCTGCCGGAGCAACCGCACAAGCACTCGAGAAATCCGGTATAAAGCAGGCTGCTCTGGAGGGTGGGGGTGAAGTTGTAAATTTCCAGACTGCAGGTTTTAGTAAAGTAAAACCTGAAAACCCCCTGCGTTTGGATGAGATCTATGTGAGTGACAGCGTATTGGATGCTGATTATATCATTAACCTGCCCAAACTCAAGACCCATGAACTCACAACGATGACAGGTGCAGTGAAAAATATGTTCGGTGCTGTTCCGCTGCGCATCAGGAAGGAAGCACATATGATGGCTGACCCTCTGATATTTAGTGAAATTCTCCTGGATATTTACAATGTGGCAACTCCACAACTATCACTTATTGATGCGGTTGTGGGAATGGAGGGGGATGGTCCCTCCAGAGGCAAACTTATTACCAATTATAAAAATTTTAAAGTCAAAAGGTTAATAATATTTGCCTGTTTTTCGATAGTAACTAGCATATCTAAAGAGACTTCCACAAAAAAAACCGATCCAAACAGCAAGAAAAGTTACATTTTCATATCGTGGCAAAAAAATACTGAAAAAAATCATTGCAATTAATACAAAAGATTGAAGTAGAATACCCCATAATTTAGTGTTCTTCATATGTATCACCAAAATTAAATAGGCTGATTTGAAAATCAGCCAAGTTACTTTATTTAAATCTTATACCAATTAGAACCTATTTTAACATAACCGAATCCTAATGTGGGATAACTAAGTGCGTCTGCATAAGGTATTTTAACATCCAGGCTCTCATCTGAATTTTGTTCTGACCAATATACCGTCTGTATTGCAATAACCAGCACTGCAGCTATTATATCAGCAAATGGAAGTACTCCATCTAGTGAAGATGCCAAAGCTCCTGCACAAACGGAACCCACATTCGCAACATATGATGCATCACGAGGGGAGAAATATATATGAACACCGCCTGTCAATTCATCTCCATATGATTCCACATAACTTCCATTCCAAAATTCAGATCTTGCTGCTGAGATTGTGGAGGCAACTAATAAATCATCGTTGAATTGCTCCGAGGATAATTTTTTAACAGATTTCAGCTCGCTCTTGTTTACAAATGCAAAATTAGTTCTTTTAGGATTCTTGTCATCTGCCCAAGAAATCGCATATGCAACTGACCCATCATCTGCATTGATTGATACAATTTTTTCGTATTCAGTTTCTTTTAGTACTTTAATATTTTTTGATTTTTGTACAATTTCTTCTTTAGACAATGATACTTCATCTGTAATGTCTATTGTATTAACATATTCATCTTTTTCTGACATTTCAGCTTGTGCCATCACACCAGGAACAAAAGCCATACTCAAAATAAGCATCGCCATGAAAAGTGAGCCTATTCTTATACCTTTACCATTCTTCATTTCTTCTTACCTCAATTTCATTCTCCAGAGGCAAGATAAGCCAAACTTTAAGTATCCTCAAAGCCAACATAATCATGCCTCCGGGCATGGGGTTCAGTTATTCCGTCAAGACTGGCTGAACCCCACTAACATCGTTATGATGTTGCATTATGTTCTAACTATGTCACATAATAAATACTTTCTGCCAATGCCATGAATCTTGCAAAGGACAGACAAATGAAATGGCCATAAAAATTCAGTAGTTCACTAATTTTTCCTTTTTTTGTATTTAATCGATTATATCACCTCAAACACTCCACTACTACTCGAATCCTCAACTTTCTCCTAAGCCAATCCTCTATCAAGAGAAAGAATTTATCGAACCTGAACATATCCTCATTGATAGTAGGAGGACCTTGTTTCACTCTGGTAAAATGCTTTTTCTGGAGATATAGCCATACATTTCTGAGCAGGAATCATATTATTGTAAAGAAATATCTGAAAGTTACATCTTTTGTTGATGTCCTTGGTTTAACAATATTTCTCATCCTGTAAGATGATTCGATAGCAAACCGTCTTTTGTAGACGTTACTAACCTTCCTTGGAGACCACTTAACTCCATAAACAACAAACCCAAGGTTTTCACATTCATATTTTCCTCTTTTACCTTTCAGATACTTCACATCAATTACAATATCCAGCTGAACTTCTTGTCTTTGAGCATTCTTCATTACATATTCAGCAGACCTTGCTTTTCTCCCGATAAACATCTGCTTGATATTGTTTCCTCTTCTTACGACTGGAGTAATATGAGGATTTTCTTTATCTTGCAAAAACTCAAAGACATCTACTAAATAGAACTCTCTGTCCAAGCAAAGAAACTTATTTTTAAAATCTATTTTTTAAATAAGATCAATGAAATATCTGAGATAATTGACTTTTGCTTTATCTCTCTTCACAGGAAGTCACTGCTGGCCCGACTGCTTTGAATCAGAGTTTGCAGACAGGGGTTTTGCGCAACCATCCAATGTCGGACTGGTATAATTCACGCAGGTCCTTCAAACCCAATCTCAGCATTGCCAGACGGCTGACACCAAGACCCCATGCTAAAACCGGTTCTTTGATGCCGAGGGGCTCAGTTACTTCTTTTCTGAATATTCCGGCACCGCCGAGCTCAACCCAACCAAGTTCCTCAATATAAACCTCGGGTTCGACACTGGGCTCGGTATAGGGGAAGTACCCGGGCCTGAACCTGACGTTCTCGAATCCCATCCTGTGATAGAATTCCTTCAGGCATCCCAGCAGGTTGGCAAAGG